>ONLO01000031.1 GCA_900318715.1 uncultured Eubacteriales bacterium
CGTTGGCCGAGGCCTTCATGACGTAGGACGAACCGACCCAGTAGTTCCAGGACAGCATGCCCGGGCGGAACCGCCGGTGGGTGGATTTCGTCTCGTACTTCCAGGCCTCGTCCGACCAGAACTCCATGACTACGCGGGCCATTTCGTCGGCTGCGTCGTCGTCCCGGCCGTATTTCGGCGCGCGGTTCTTGGCCTTGGCCTGCAGGACTTCGTAGCCCTCCCAGTTGGCGCGCAGGGCCGTCACCAGTTCTTCCAGAGTGCACTCATGGGTCTCATAGACCAGGTACTTGACGGCCAGCAGGCTGTCGACGGTGGTGGCGAAGGTGACGCCTTCCATGGTGACGAAGCCGATCTCGGCGCCGCCCTGGGTAACGTCCAGTCCTTTCTCCGCGCAGCCGCCGACCAGGCAGGACAGGTACGGTGTCGGGTTGTATTTGGCGCGGATGGACTCGGACAGCTCATAGTTGTCCACGAACTTCTTGATGAGGTACCGGGTCTGTTCCTTGTACGCCTCAAAGAATTTCTCCCAGGTATCCAGCTCGGCAAGGGTGCCGGTCTTCGGACCGTCCTGCGTCAGCTTCGTGGGCTTGCCGCCCATGATGTCCGGGTAGGGCTCCATGTCCTTGCCGTTGGCGTAGACCAGTTCCAGAGCCTTCAGGAGGTTGATGTTGTTGTCGACGGTGCCGGACCGGTCGTTGCCGACCATGGTGTTCTCCAGGGAGCCAACGGGTGCATATTCACAGACGTTGTCCTCGTTGATGAGGTCGCCGTAGTATTTGTGTTCGCGCATCATGCCCGCCATGGAGCGCTCGTCAAAGTTCAGCAGGAACGGTGCGCCCTGGGACCGGGAGACCATGTCGACGACCTTGTCGAGGAGTTTCTCCGGTGAACCCGCGTGCAGACGGACATTCGGCTTCGGCTCCAGGATGGGGCTCCAGTCGTCAATGACGTCGAGAATGAGGTAGGTCAGGTCGTTGGTCATATCCTGGCCGCCTTTGCCCATGCCCGAGAGGGTCAGCAGCTGGCCGAACCCGGCGGTAATGCCCTGGTTGCCGCCGACTTTGATGAAGCCGTCGTAGGCGGTATTGCAGTGGAACCAGAAGCAGCCGAGAATGTCTTTCATGAAGTCCTCGCTCATGCCCTCTTCCACAGATTTTTGATAGTACGGATACAGGTACTGGTCAATGCGGCCGAACGAGACGCCGGGGCCCGGGTAGTTCTCGTCCGACATGACCAGCATGTGGGTCATCCAAAGGGACTGGACGGCCTCCCAGAAATTCCGGGCCGGTTCCCACGGCACGTGCGCCGTGTTCTCCGCCATCTTCAGGAGTTCGTCTTTGCGGACCGGGTCCTCCACCTTGTCGGCGCACTGCCGGCAGTAGTTGGAGAACTTCAGAGCCAGTTCCTTCGGCATGGTGCAGCAGGTCATCATGGCCCGGAGCTGCGCGCCTTTGGAGCCGTTCTTGTCGGCGTCCGGAAGCTTGTTGTACAGCCCTTCCAAGTATTCATATTCGCCCTTGAAGCCGTGGTCAATAATCTTCTTATAGTCCGGAATGAGGTGGCCGGAGGTGGCGCCCGAGTTGCCGTATCCGTGCTTGAACAGGAACGTCATGCTCTTGCGCGCTTCCTTGACCAGCTTGTTCCGCTCCTTCTGCTGTGCCTTGGTCAGGCACATGGAGGTCATAATGTTGAACCGGCATCCGCAGAGCAGGTCTTTCGGAATAATTTCCATAGGGACCTGGTTGACCACCACTTCCTTCAGGAAGTCGGCTTTCCGTTCCACCAGGGATTTGTCCCAGAAGCCGTCCGGCATGGGGACCACTTGGGAGAGCTGCTTGAACGCTTGTGTGAAGGTGGACAGGAACGTGTGGTTCTCCGGGACAATGTAGTAAGTCATCTCATCAAACTGCGTGTCCCACGGCGTGCCAGTGGTGTAGCCGGTGTACTCGTTGTTCCACTTCCGGTTGACGCCTTCGAAGTAGTAGTCTCTGAGCCATTTCGTGCGGGGGCTCAGATTGCCGGGTTGTTTGACCGCATTTTCATACTTTGCTGCCATATCAGTTCCTCCTTTGCAAGGTTTTTTGCATAATGGTTTCTCCGTGTTCCAGTAAAAGCCGCATCTGCTGTTCGGCTTTTGTTTCGTTTTGTTCCTCAATGGCACAGGCAATGGCCTTATGCTTGTCCAGCACGAAGTCATAGACCTCCTGGTCTTCGTAGAACAGTTCAATCAGCGGAGCGCCGCTGTCCTCAAAGGCCTTCATGACGAAGCCGTACACCATGTTCCCGCTCATCCGGCAGATGAGGTTGTGGAACTGCAGGTCGTATTTGGACCGGTGCTTGGCGTCGTGTTCCAGCTCTTCCTCCAGGAGGATGAGCTTCATCTTCCCGAGGTCTTCCGGCGTGGCATTCCGGCATGCCTTCCGGACGCATTCCAGTTCCAGGAATTTCCGGGCTTCCAGAAGGTCGCTGAGTTCTTTCCCGTCAATGAGGCCAAGGCTGACCAGATCCGAGAAGATGGTCAGGTTGCCGTCGTGTTTCCAGTCGGCCACCTCAATCCACTTGGTCGGGACAATGTTGATGTACCCGTTGGTGCTGAGGTCCACGACCGCCGCGTTAATGACGGACCGACTGACATCAAACAGCTCGGCCAGTTCCCGCAGCGTCGGGAGCTTCTCCCCCACCGGGTACTCCCCGGACAGGATGGAGACTTTCAGTTTTTGTATGACCGTTTCAGTCAGGCTCTGTTTCATGGTTCGTTCTCTTTCCAATTTTTTAGACGCTTGTCCGGTGGTAAGACCACGATTATTGGTGGTAATACCACCAA
>ONLO01000088.1 GCA_900318715.1 uncultured Eubacteriales bacterium
CGGAGAGGATGGGATTCGAACCCATGTGGGGTTGCCCCCAAACGGTTTTCAAGACCGCCTCGTTATGACCACTTCGATACCTCTCCACGAGGGCTTTTCGCGCGGAGATTATCCTACCATATTTGCGAAACCCTGTCAACGGTACGCCCGGGGCGCCGGCGTTTTCGCACAGCCCGTAATATTTTGTTAATTTTTGAAGGCGAATCCGCCCAAAAAGCACATTATATAGGTTTGTATAACTGTATCTAGCGGTTGTAACTACGCCATTTTCGTGCTATTATTATTTCGCCGTAACTATTTGTTACTTTTTGTAATCTTTTGCAAATCCAGTCTCTGTTTTGCACAGGGACTTCTCAAAGTCTGATAAGGAGCGAACAATGGGCACTCGAGGTTCGGGCATGACCCGAAAAGCGCTGAAAATGGGAGCTGCACTGCTGACCGCGGCCGTCATCCTCATTTCCGTGACGGCCAGCTTCCTGGCCTCCGGTCTGGCAACGGTGACTTCCTGCAAAAACCTGAAAGTCGACTACGTGAATGGCGGCTGGTATACCACTGAGAACGGCAAACGTGTCAGTTATACCGGCGTAGCCAACAACGCGTCCGGCTGGTGGTACTGCAAGAACGGTCAGGTGGATTTCAACTACACCGGTCTGGCCTCCAACGACCTCGGCACCTGGTTCTGCTGCAAGGGCAAGGTGGACTTTGATTATACCGGTGCCCAGTACGGAAACCACAACGGCAAGACGGCCTGGTGGCGCATTGAGCACGGCAAGGTCAACCCCTCCTACACCGGCGTCAACTTCAATGAAGCCGGCTGGTGGTACTTCAAGAACGGCCAGGTCGACTTCTCCTTCACCGGCTACGGCGCCAATGCGGCCGGCTGGTGGCTGGCCCAGGACGGCAAGATCACCTTCCAGTACACCGGTGCGCGCTACGGAACCGTCGACGGCACCGCAGCCTGGTGGCGTGTGGAGAACAGCAAGGTCAACAAGAACTACACCGGCGTCAACTGCAACGAAGCCGGCTGGTGGTATTTCAAGAACGGGAAAGTGGACTTCTCCTACACCGGCCTTGCGTCCAATGCCGCCGGCGTCTGGCGCATTGAAAAAGGACAGGTCAACTTTGGCTACGAAGGCATCCAGAAGTACAACTCCAAGTGGTGGTATCTGAAGAACGGCAAAATTAACACCGGCTACACCGGCGCCGTCAAAGGAACCATCAATAACACCACCGGCTACTGGCGGACCGTAAACGGTGAAATCAACACCACCTACACCGGCCTCGGCAGCATTCCGGACGGCAACCGCATGTACTTCAGCAACGGCACCATCAACTTCAGCTACAACGGGTTTGCCAAAGACGGCAACACCTGGTATTACGTCAAGAACGGCGCCGTCACCACCAGTTATACCGGCGTCCAGTACGGCAAGGTCAACGGCACCGAAGGCTGGTGGCGCGTAGAGTCCGGCAAGGTCAATTCCTCGTACAACGGAATTGCCAGCAACGACGCCGGATACTGGTACCTCCGGAACGGCAAGGTCGACTTCTCGGCAAATGGGCTGGTGGTCTCCGGCGGCAGCACCTGGTATGTGGAAAGCGGCAAGGTCAACTTTGACTACGCCGGTATATACACCGACTCGTCCGGCGTTTCCTGGTACATTAAGAACGGAAAAGTGGACACCTCCTACAGCGGTTCCTACAAAGTCGGTTCCAAGACCTACACGGTCGTCCAGGGCAAGGTGACGGCCACCGCTACCACCTCGAACAACACGTACTCATATCCGGTCTCCGGATCCAAGGTCGTCACCGACATCAGCCGCTGGAACGGCGACGTCAACTTCAGGACCATGAAAAACTCCGGCGTCAAGGGCGTCATGCTCCGCGCCGCCTATGGCACCTATGAAGACCAGTACTTTGACGCCTACGGTGCCGCCTGTGAGCGTGAAGGGCTTGCATACGGCGTCTATCAGTTCGCCACCTGGCACTACGGCACAACCAAGGCCGAGGCCATGAACCAGGCCAAGACGGAGGCCAATGCGCTCATCAGCATCCTGAGCAGCCGCAAGCTGTCCGGCTATGTGGCGCTGGACCTGGAACTTGAGAGCGGCGCCACCCTGAAAATGACGCCGGCCGAGCTCACCGAAGTGGCCAACTATTATCTGAAGCTCATCCAGAACGCCGGGTACCATCCCATGCTGTACTGCTCCATCAGCTGGCTGACGGACCGTATGGTGGTGAACTCCATTTCCTGCCCGCTCTGGATTGCCTACTACTACAATTCCGGCAGCAATGCCTTCCCCTCGACCGGATACGGCAAGACCATGCTGGCCCACAAGGACCAGATCAAACTGTGGCAGTTCACATCCTCCGGCGAAGGCGCCGCATACGGCTGTTCCAGCCAGTACGTGGATCTGTCCTATCTCTATGGGAACTTCACCCCATAAGGAGGTTCTATGCTGACCATTACCAAGTCGCTCTTCGGAACCCTCCCGGGCGATGTACCGGTCTACGCTTATACCATGGCCAACGGTCCGCAGTTCTCCGTGACCGCCATTACCTACGGCGGCATTATTACGGACCTGCGGGTCCCCGACCGCAGCGGACGCTGTGAAAGTGTTGTTCTGGGCTACGACACCCTGTCGGACTACCAGGAAAACGCCGGCCTTTACTTAGGGGCCCTGGTCGGGCGCCTCTCCGGGCGGATCGGCCGCGCGCAGTTCCCCTTTTCGGGCGAAACGGTCGTGCTGCCGGCCAACGAAGGCGAAAACAGCCTGCACGGAAACGGCGAGTTCAGCAAGGCGGTCTTTTCGGCCGCCACGAACCTGACCGCCGACTGCGCGGAAGTCCTGCTCCGTTACCGGAGCCCGGACGGCGCCGAAGGGTTCCCCGGAGCCGTAGAGGCCTGCATTACGTACTCGCTGTCGGCGGACAACGTCTTCACCATCCGGTTTGACGCGGACACGGATGCCGACACGGTTCTGAACCTTACGAACCACACCTATTTCAATCTGAGCGGAAACCTCCGGGACACGGTCCGCAGCCACATGGTTACGGCCGACGTCACGGACATTCTGGAACTGGCGGAGGACCTGATTCCGACCGGCCGGCGCATTCCGGTGGACGGCACGCCGTTCGACCTGCGCACCGGCGCCCGGATTGATGACGCCGTGGTGTCGGAACACCCGCAGGCGGTCCTCGTCGGGCACGGGTTCGACCACCCGTTCCTCTTCCGCGAAGACGGTGACCACACGGTCGTCCTTTCCGAACCGGTTTCGGGACGGCGGCTGACCCTGAAAACCGACTACCCTTGTCTGGTCATATATACCGGCAACTACCTGGATGACGCCGCCGCCATCCGCGGCATTCCGTCCCGGAAGTACTTCGGCGTGGCGCTGGAGGCACAGCTCTATCCGGACGCCCCGAACCATGCGGATTTCCCGCCCGTTCTGCTGCGCGCCGGCGAGCACTACGCACACACGACCAGCTGGACATTTGACGTCCGCTGAGTCCGGAAAAGTAACGCACTGACGGGCCCTGCAACAGGGTCCGTTTATCCTTGACCCCCTTCCCCCTTTTCAGTATAATTAGTATTGTTATGCGGGTATAATTCATCGGTAGAATGTGACCTTCCCAAGGTCAATAGGTGGGTTCGACTCCCATTACCCGCTCCATTTATTTTCCCCGTCCGTTCGAAAAGAGGGTTATCGTATGAAATTGCAGGAATCCGGTGAAATGTATCTGGAGAACATCCTTCGTCTCTCCATGGAGAAGAAGGATGTCCACGCCATTGACATCAGTGAATTCAGCGGTTATTCGAAACCCAGTGTCAGCCGGGCCGTCGGCCTTCTCAAAGACGGCGGGTACATTACCGTCGACGACAACAAGGTCATCCAGCTGACGGAAGAGGGCACCAGGGTTGCCACCAAAATCTATGAGCGGCATGTCGTGCTGTCCCGTCTCCTCATGGACATCGGCGTCAGTGAGGAAACCGCCGCCGAAGACGCGTGCCGCATGGAACACGTCATCAGTGACGAAACCTTTGCCTGCATTAAAAAGGTCATCAAGGACCGGCACGGCTGAGTTCCCCGCAAAGACAACAAAAAACCAGCAGACCTCTGGTCTGCTGGTTTTTTTCGGTTTGTCAGGACTCCGGGTCAAAGGTGTAGTCCATATGGACCGTGCCGTCAAAGTCCTTCCACTGGAAGTACCCGTCTTCCAGCGTCATGTAGCCGTGCCAGCTCTCCTCTTTCGGAATGGCAACGGAACCCGGGTTCATGTAAGTATAGTACTCATGCTCCACACACTTCGGCACGTGGGTGTGCCCGTGCAGCAGGATGTCCCCAATGTTCATGGGCGGCATGTTCTTCTCGTTGTACACATGGCCGTGGGTCACAAAGATGATGTGGCTGCGGCCGAGTTCCAGGAGCGCATACTCCGCCATGACCGGGAACGTCAGGACCGCCTGGTCCACCTCGGCCTCACAGTTGCCGCGCACGCACAGGATGCGGTCCCGGCGGGCGTTGAGCAGGTCCATGACGGCGGTCGGGTCGTACTCGTCCGGCAGGGCGTTGCGCGGGCCGTGGTAAAGCAGGTCTCCCAGCAGGAGCAGCCGGTCGGCCCCTTCCCGGTCAAATGCCTCCAGCATTTTCCGGCACCAGAATGCGGACCCGTGGATATCCGATGCAATCATCCATTTCATAGAACCCCTCCGTTCGGGGAAATTATAGCACAGGAATAGAGGGTCCCTCAATATCATAAATGTCCGAAAACGCCATTGGGACATTGACAATCTGCAGGTACCGTTCCTCCCGGTCAATCCGGGCCACCATGCCGGTGACCCGCAGGTATTCGCCGTCGTGGTACCAGGTGACGGTAATGACGGTGTTTTTCTCCACCGCCTGCAGTTTGCGGTCCAGCATGTCCAGCATATCCTCGGACAGCTCCGCCCGCGGGACCACGACCTTTTCCGCTTTCCGCAGTTCTTCTTCGTACCCTTTGAGGGCCGCAAAGGGCATAAACTGTTTGGCTCTCTGGAGCCGCCCCATCTTTGCACGCATGGCTGTCCCCCTCTCGTGCCTACGCCCGGTGTCCGCCGATCTGTGCATTGCGCTCCAGGGTCCGGGCGTTCTCCTGCAGGTCCATGCCCCGGAAGACCGCGCTCTTCCCGTAGCGGTCCCGCAGCGTCAGGATGGCGCCGCTCAGGGAGCGCTCCCGCTCCAGCTGCTTCGGGTCATCAAACAGACTGCACTGCATGCCGCGTTCCGGCTCTACGCCGTGGAAGTCCAGCCCTATGCGGCGGATGGCGGCCTCCGGCCGCACAATGCGGCGGTACAGGTTCTCCGTGGTTTCCAGCAGTTTCCGGCAGGAGTTCACCGGTTCCGGGAAGGACTCCGTGCCGCGGGAATACGGCACGCCGGAGGCGCGGGAGTAGCTCAGCAGGAGCGTGACGGCGGAGGTCACGAGCCCTTTGTCCAGAAGTTCCATACCAAGCTGCTCGGTCATTTCCTTGACCACCAGAAGACCGTCGTCAAAATGGTAGTCCCAGGGCAGGATCTGGCCGCTGCTGAGCGAGTTGCTCTTCGGGCGGTACTGTTTGATGTCGGCAATGGTCACCGGCTCCCGCCCCCAGGCGTGGTCAATGAGGAGCTCGGCGTCAATGCCGAACTCTTTGTACAGGAGGTCTTCGTCCGCCGCGGCCACCTGCCGCATGGTGTCCATACCGAGCCGCGCCAGATGCGCCGCCGTGCCAGGGCCGATGCGCCAGAAATCCGTCAGGGGCCGGTGGTCCCAGAGCGACGCCCGGTACCGCTCCTCGGTGAGGATGCCGATGTGCTCCGGCACGTGCTTGGCGGTAATGTCCAGCGCAATTTTGGTCAGGTAGAGATTGGTCCCAATGCCGCAGGTGGCGGTAATGCCGGTGGTTTCAAAGATGTCGTTCATAATGCGCACCGCCAGCTCCCGCGCCCGCAGCCCGTACAGCTTCAGGTAGTGGGTGACGTCCAGGAACGCCTCGTCCACCGAGTAGATGTGGATGTCCTCCCGGGCCACGTACCGGAGGTAGACCGCGTAAATGCGGGCCGAGTACTCCAGATAAAGGTGCATGCGCGGCACCGCCATAATGTAGTCCATGCCCGGCGGAATTTCAAAGACCCGGCAGCGGTTGCGGACGCCCAACGCCTTCATGGCCGGGGTAATGGCAAGGCAGATGGTTTTGTCCGTCCGGTCCGGGTCGGCAACGACCAGATTCACCCGGAACGGGTCAAGCCCCCGTTCGACACATTCCACGGAGGCATAAAATGACTTCAGGTCAATGCAGAGGTAGACCCTCAGATCTTCGGTATTCGGCAAATGACCGCTTCCTTTGGTCCCAATTTGCCCATTGTAAAATGCAGCGGCCGCCGAACCGAACGACACGGCTCCGAAAACGGAGCTGACAGCAGAAAGCGCCGGGCCGCTGCGTTTTTATTATAGTATCCGAACATTTGTTCTGTCAACCGTTTCCCGACCGTTTTTTCGGACTGTTTTCAAGGAATCCGCCTTTCTGTTATAATGAAGGCAGTCCAAAACCGCTCGGAAAAGGAGATGTCTGTCATGAGCGAAAACAAGAAATTCGGAATAAAAGGCGTTCTGCGCTGGTTCCTGTATGGTCTTCCCATGGGGGTTGCCCACATTATCCCGGGCGTGTCCGGCGGTACGCTGGCGCTCATCTTCGGATATTACGAAGACTATATTGCCGCCGTCAAGAATGTCTTCCGGGACTTCAAAAACAGCATCAAGCGGCTGGGTCCGCTGATCCTCGGCGTCGGCATTGCCATGTTCGGCCTGAGCCACATTATTGACCCCTGTCTGGAGCACTTCCTGTTCCCGACCGTCATGCTGTTCATCGGCGCCATCCTCGGCGGCATGCCCATGCTCATCCGGAAGCTGAAGAACGAGCCAATCAAAGCGCTGGACCTGGTCCTCTGCCTGGCGGCAGCCGTCATTACCATTGGCCTGGTGGCGCTGTCCACGACCTCCCATTCGGAGACCAATCTGAACCTGAACGTCGGCAAGTGGCTCCTCATCTGGCTTGCCAGCGCCATCTCCGGCGCCATTATGGTGGTCCCGGGCGTCTCGGGCTCCGCGTTCCTCATGACCGTCGGCTTCTACGGCATCATCTTCGGATACGGCATGGCCAACATGTTCCACGGCGGCGAACCGCTCCTCGTCCTTCTGGCCTATCTGCTGGGCGTTGCCGTCGGCATTTTCCTCATCTCCAAGCCCATTGATACGGTTCTCAAGAAGCACGAGCACGAGGCCTATTGGGCCATCATCGGCTTCCTTGTGGCCTCGGCCGTGGTTATCCTTCTCCAGAACTTCTTCATGATGGACGTCACCGCCGCCAACGGCATTGACAAGATCCGCACCTGGACCAGTATCGGCAACGTCCTCGGCGCCGCCGGCACCAACCCGACCTCGGTCCTCCAGTACATTGCGGGCTTTGCCCTCTGTGCGCTCGGATTCCTGGGCTCCTGGAAAATGAGCCGGGACTAAAGCCCTCCTTTACAAGACAAACGAAGACCGGACAGCCGCAGCTGTCCGGTCCTTTTTTGTTGTGTCTTCGGTGTGTTCTTACGGGGCCACGACCTCGGCATGGCTTCCGCCGGCCTTGGCCTTGGTGACCACAATCTTTGGGTCAATCCGGCTCCGGAGCTCGCCGACGTGGGAAATGATGCCGACCAGGCGGTTGCTCTCCGCCAGCTCGGTCAGCGCCTTCATGGCCTGGTCCAGCGTGTCGGCGTCCAGGGAACCGAACCCTTCGTCCACAAACAGCGTGTCCAGGCGGACCCCGCCGGCCGTCTCCTGAATGACGTCGGCCAGACCGAGCGCCAGGGACAGGGAGGCCAGGAACGATTCGCCGCCGGACAGCGTGTTGACCGGCCGGGTCGTCGTGTTGTAGTGGTCCAGAACGTCGAGATCCAGTCCGGTCTGGCCCTGACGGCTGACCGCGTTCTCCCGGCGGATGAGTTCGTACTGGCCGCCGGTCATGGACATGAGCCGGACATTGGCCTTGCTGAGGATGCGGCTGAACGTATGCATCTGGATATACGTTTCCAGACGGACCTTGTCCTTTCCGGACAGGGTTCCGTTGGCCGTGTCGCTGAGTTCCCGCATCCAGGTCAGGCGGCGCTCCGCCTGTACCAGGTCGTCCCGGGTCTCCCGCAGATTCTCAAGGAGTTTCCGGTTGACGGTCAGACGCAGGGCCACGCCCTGTTCTTCGGCAAGCAGCGTCTCCCGGTCGGACGACAGCTGCTGGGCTTCCACCAGCT
Source organism: uncultured Eubacteriales bacterium (assembly GCA_900318715.1). Taxonomy (GTDB): domain Bacteria; phylum Bacillota; class Clostridia; order Oscillospirales; family Acutalibacteraceae; genus RUG420. Next base: position 8,310 of record ONLO01000088.1, read on the forward strand.
GCAGTTTTACCTTGGACGGGTCAAAGCCTTCCACGGCTTCGGTCAGGGTCCGGATTTCTCCTTCCCGTTCGCTGATGCCCTTGCGGATTTCTCCGCAAGCCTTCTCGGCCGCCTCAAACGCTTTGGTCATTTCATCCCGCCGTGCGGTCAGCTCCGCAATGTGCTGCTCCGCCTCCGGCCGGGACGGGAAGTCGGTCTTCTCCTGCAGCTCTTCCAGTTCTTTTTCCAGCTGTTCCGTCTGGGTCTTGCTGCGCTCAAAGAAGACCTTCATTTTGGTAATGCGTTCCTGCAGTTCTTCCTGCTTGCGCTGCTGCGCCGGAATGGTATCAGCCAGCGTCTCATGGCGCTGCAGGAGTTCGTGCAGGTTCTTGACCTCGCTGCGCAGTTTGTCGCCGGCTTCAAAGCAGGCTTCCCGCTTCTCGGCCACGCGTTCCTCGTACCCTTCCGGCAGCGTTTTGTTGCTGGGCCGGGTCAGCGAGTTCGCCCCGATGAGCTGTTGTCCGTCGGACAGCAGGTTTTTGAGGAGGATTTCCATTTTCCCGCTGCGCTCCGAACACTGTTCGCTGAGTTCGGTGACGACCGACCGCTGTTCGTCCGCCTTTTTCTTGGCTTCGTCCACCTCTTCTTTGCGCGGTGCATCGCCCGAGAGCGGTGCCAGACGCGGATGCTGGAACGAACCGCACACCGGACAGGGTTTGCCCGGTTTCAGTTCGGCCGCCAGAATGCCGGCCTGTGCGTTGAGATAGTGGCTCTCCAGCGTGTTGCGGACCTCGGTCAGTTCCTCGTCCAGGGCCTTTTCTTCCCGGTAAGTTTCCTGCAGTTCCAGCAGTTCCGCGGACAGGGTCCGGTACTCGCCGGCCCGTGCCGTCAGCTGCTCCAGCTGGTTGATCCGCTGGATTTCTTCTTCCAGAAAGGCTTTCTTCTGATGATATTCTTCCTGGGTCTTGTGGTAATTGTCCCACAGTTCCCGGTTTTCCTTCAGGCTGGCGGTCAGGCGGTCCAGTTCCTGTTCCGCTTCGGCAATTTCCTCTTCCCGCTCCGCCGTGTTGGTTTTCTGTTCTTCCAGAGCTGCGCGCTTTTCCTCCAGCGCGTCATAGTTCTGCAGCCCGTCTGTTTCCGTCAGGATCTGCTTGGTCAGGCGCTCCCGGTCCGGCTTCTTGGCCGCTTCCAGTTCCAGTTTGCGCTCGGCTGCCGTCAGCGCCGGGCTCATATTCTCCAGTTCGGCACGGGCCGCCGTCAGGCGGTCCTTCTGTTTGGCCAGTTCCTCGGCCTTGCCCAGGACCTTCTGCAGTTCTTCGTGCTTCGCCTCCAGCGTTTTGACGGCTTTGCGCAGCTGGCGGTCCTTGGACTCATCCTGCTTGATGAGTTTGCCAAGGTCCTCGAGCAGCGTTTCGCTCTGCGTCTCCGCGCGGAATCCGTCGGCCATATAGAAGTTCTCCGCCGCCATCGGGTCCTCGGTGCGGACCCCGGAAATCCGGGTCTGGAAGTCCCTGCGGAGGTTCTGGTAGTCCCCGTTCAGACGGGACACTTCCTGCTTCAGGGTATCCTGCAGCTCGGCGTAGCGTTCCGTGTGGAAAATGTCCCGGAAAATCCGGCTGCGGTCCTCGGTTTTGGCCAGAAGGAGTTTTAAGAAGTCTCCCTGGGCAATCATGGCAATCTGGGAGAACTGGGTCCGGTCCAGACCGATGAGTTCCACAATGGCGCGGTTGACATCCGGAATCCTGGTTACCGGCATCCGGCCGTCCGGATACTGCAGTTCCGCCTCCGGGGTGTGTTTGGTCAGTCCGCTTCCGTGGATCTTCGGGCGGATATACTCCGGGCTCCGGCGGATGACATACGTTTTGTCGGCATACCGGAATTTCAGTTCCACGTACGTCGGCGTATCCTCGGCCGCATACTTGCTGCGGAACATGGAGGACTGACGGCTCGTCCCGCTGGGCTCGCCGTACAGCGCATAGGTAATGGCGTCGAAGATGGTGGTCTTGCCTGCGCCGGTGTCTCCGGTAATGAGGTAAAGGCCGCGGTCTCCGAGTTTTGTAAAGTCAATGACGGTCTTTTCGGCATAGGGGCCGAACGCCGACATGGTCAGTTCCAAAGGTCTCATGTTGCTTCCTCCCACAGGTTCTTCATCAGAGCCTCTGTGAAGGCTTTCTGGACCGGCGACATGGCGGTGTTGTTCTGGATTTCATAGAATTCCTGGAACAGCTCGGCCGGTGTTTTTTCGTCTTCCCGCGCCGAATCGTCAACGGTGCGGCGCTCTCTCGTCCGGACGTTGTCGTACTCCAGACTCATAATATTCGGGTAAATGGTCCGCAGCTTGTTCATGACATCCGGAATGTCATGCTCGTCGGTCAGGACCACATGGACATAGTCCTCGGTATTCGTGTCAATGTAGTTGGGGCGGGCGGTTATTTCCGCATACGTTCCGCGGATTTCCCGCATGTCCCGCATGGGAATCAGCGGAATCTGCTGGATGCGGACCGGGCGGCCCTTCTTCTGCAGCTCCACCACGGTAATGCCCTTCTGGTCCGCGGCCTCCGAGAGCGAGTACTTCAGCGGGGTCCCGCTGTAGCGGACCCGGTCGGACCCGATGCTCTGCGGCCGGTGCAGGTGCCCCAGCGCCGTGTAGTCAAACGGCTCAAAGACCCCGGCCGGAACCTGGTCCAGGCCGCCGACCGTAACGTCTTCCGACTCACTGGTTTTGGCGCCC
>ONLO01000045.1 GCA_900318715.1 uncultured Eubacteriales bacterium
AAGGTAGGCATGGTCCACATTTCGGAATTATCGGAACAGTATGTCAAGGAAATCAGTGACTTTCTGGAAAAAGGACAGCTTATCAAATCCCTCGTCATGAGCATTGACGAAGAGGGGAAAATCAGTCTTTCCGTGAAACGGGCCGGCGAGGACGCTCAGCTCCAGCCGCGTACGGATTCGTCGGAACCGGAATCCATGGACCAGCATTTTGACCGGAATGCGCCTGCAGAGCGTAAGCCGCGCAGACGGTCCGCGCCCAATGTCTGGCAGGGTCCGAAGACCTCGGAAGAGCCGGACCATGAACTCTCCTTTGAAGAGAAAATGGCACGGTTCAAGCAGCAGAGTGACTCGAAACTGTCGGATCTAAAACACGCAAATGAGTCCAAACACGGCGGATACAACCGCCGCGGCGGCGGCAAGCGCCGCTGACGGACCATACTAAATTTTAAGAATGGCTTCGACGCTTTGCCGGAGCTTTTTTCTTGTCTCTTTTTCCAAATCTTAATAGTTATTCCTTGCCCGGTATGCTAGAATAAAATTGTAGAAAGCCGCTGCATGCGGTGAAGGAGGGTAAGAATATGAAGTATACTATTGTCGGTCGTAAATGCACCCCGAAAGAATCCTTCAAAGACCGTGTCGACCTGAAACTCAAGAAGGTTGACAAGCTCTTTGGCGGAGAGGGTACCGCCAAGGTAACTGCATCTGTCGTCAAGAACAAGGCAACCGTAGAACTGACGGTTGACAATGACGGCATGTTCTTCCGTTCCCAGGGTACGGCGGACGACATGTCAGACGCGCTGGACATCTGCGTGGACAACATGATCCGTCAGATCCGCAAGAACAAAACCAAAGTATCCAGAAAGCTCAAACAGGGCAACTTTGAAGACCTCATTCCGGAAGAACCGGACGAAGAGGAAATTGAATTTGAAATTGTCCGCCACAAGACCATGCCGGTCAAACCCCAGTCTCTGGAGGAGGCCATCCTGCAGATGAACATGCTGGGCCACAGCTTCTACATGTTCGAGAACCAGGAGTCCGGCGAAATCAACGTCGTCTACGCCCGTAAAAACGGCGGATACGGTGTACTGGAGCCTCTGACAGAATGAATTTGAACTTTGTGGTTCCTTGTCTTATGGGCGTGGAATCGTTAATTGCAAATGAACTGAAGAATTTAGGAGCAAACGAGGTCCGGGCGGAAAACGCCCGGGTCCTCTTTTCCGGGGACGAACACATTCTTGCCCGCGCCAACATCTGCTGCCGGTACGCCGAACGCATCCAGATCCTCGTCGGCACCTTTCATGCCGAGACCTTTGAAGAACTCTTCCAGGGGGTCAAAGCGCTGCCGCTGGAACAGTGGATTGGCAAAGAGGATGCGTTCCCGGTCAAAGGCTACTCTTTGAATTCCAAGCTCTTCAGCGTCCGGGACTGCCAGGCCATTATCAAGAAGGCCATGGTGGAGCGGCTCAAGGAAACCTATCAGATTCCCTGGTTTTCGGAGACCGGCGCAACCTATCAGGTCCAGTTTTCCATTCTGAAGGACGAAGTCAGCATCCTCATTGACACCACCGGTACCGGGCTGCACAAGCGCGGATACCGTCTTCAGGCCAATGAGGCTCCCATGAAGGAAACACTGGCTGCATCGCTCTGTGACCTTGCCCGCCTGCGGGACTACCACACCCTCTACGACCCCATGTGCGGCTCCGGCACCATCCTCATTGAAGGCGCCCTGAAGGCCCTGAACATTGCGCCCGGCCTGCAGCGGAAGTTTGCCGCGGAGCAGTTCCGCCAGATTCCGGAGAGTGTCTGGGCGGAGGAACGGACCCGTGCGCAGGACCTCGTCAATTTTGACTGTGACTTTGCGGCTTACGGCTCCGACATTGACCCCGCCGCCATTGAAGTGGCAAAGGAAAACGCCCGCCGGGCCGGCGTCCTGAACCGCATCCACTTTGAAGTTGCGGACATTAAGGACTTCCAGCGGAAGACGGAGAAGGGGACGGTCATCTGCAACCCGCCGTACGGCGAGCGCCTCATGGAAATCCGGGAAGCCGAAGAGCTGTACCGGACCATGGGCCGGGTGTTCGTGCATGAGCGCGGCTGGACGTACAGCATCATCAGCCCGTCCGAGGACTTCGAGTCCCTGTTCGGCCGTAAAGCGGACAAGCGCCGTAAGCTTTACAACGGCATGATCAAATGCCAGCTCTACATGTATTTCCGCTAATATAAATATTGGCTGCAAAAAAGGACTTATCCAAGTTGGATAAGTCCTTTCCCTTTGTTCGTTGTTCTTTTTTGGAGTCCGTACCGCCGCTGCATCAGGAAGCCGCCTCTGCCGGCGTCTCTGCCTGGTTGGTAGCGGTGAAGGCTTCCAGTTCCTGGTCGTTCATGACCTCCATCATTTCCTGGAGAGCCTGTTCCTGTTCTTTCTGGTACTCCTCCATGGAGAGGTAGTGAATGTCCCAGATGCCGAACAGGCGCTTATAAAAAAACGTTGCTTTGGCCACATTCGTGCTCTGGTAGACCACCATGGAGTTTCCTTCCTGCAGGCGGGATTCAATGCCGAAGGGGGCGTCCTTGCCTAAGAACTCCAGAAGGCCGGGTTCCGTCCGGTCCCGGTTGCACAGGACGACAAGATGGTCCTTCTTGTCCACAAGCGTCACGGTCTTGTCCGGATTCCCGCGGACCTGCAGCCAGCCGATGCCGACTTTGATGAAGTTGGACGTCATGTACCGCTTGCTGCAGAAGCGGGCGGCAAAAATGCTGAACACGGCCAAAAGCAGGATGAATAGGCCCAGCAGGACGGTCAAGAACCGGCGCGTTCGATTTCGAATTCTTTTCGGTTGAGACATAAAAACACACCTTTCCAAGTGGTTCGAAAACCTATATAATTATAAGAAATCATCCGTCAAACTTCAACGACTTTCGAGGTGGAGCCCTATGGCATCAAAACTGCATTCCGTATACGTCTGCCGTAACTGCGGATACGAAAACCCGAAATGGTATGGAAAATGCCCGCAGTGCGGGGAGTGGGATACCATGGAGGAAGAAGTCCGCTCGGCAGCAAAACCGGGGAAGGCCGACACAGCCGGGCCCGCCCGCAAGTCCCATGTGACCAAAATTTGTGAAATTGAGACGACCGGCGAACACCGGTACCTGACCGGCCTGTCCGAACTGGACCGTGTGCTCGGCGGCGGCATTGTCAAAGGCTCCCTGGTCCTCCTGTGCGGCGCTCCCGGCATTGGCAAGAGCACCATCCTGCTGCAGATCTGCCAGACGCTTCCCGAAGACCTCAGCATCCTGTACGCCTCCGGCGAAGAGTCTCCGCATCAGATCAAACTGCGGGCCGACCGCCTCGGCGTCACCTCGGAACAGCTGAACATTATGGGGGAGAATGACGCCGAACTCATTACCGAAGAAATCCGGAGCCGGAAACCCGGCCTCGTTGTCATTGACTCCATCCAGACCATGATGCTCACTGAGCTCTCCTCGTCCGCCGGCAGCGTTACGCAAGTCCGCGAATGCACGAACCTCTTCCTGCGGACGGCCAAGGAACTTGACATACCGGTCATTATTGTCGGCCACATCAATAAGGACGGCAACATTGCCGGTCCGAAGGTGCTGGAACACATTGTGGATACCGTACTCTACTTCGAGGGCGACAGCAACCTGACCTACCGCATTCTGCGGGCCGAGAAAAACCGGTTCGGTTCCACCAATGAAATCGGGGTCTTCGAAATGATGGACCGCGGACTCATCCAGGTGGAGAACCCCTCCAAGATGATGCTGGAGGGCAGACCGACCGGCTGTCCGGGTTCCTGTGTGGCCAGCGTCATGGAAGGCATGCGGCCCATTATGGCGGAAGTCCAGGGCCTGGTGACCGCCACCGGCTTCGGCAACGCCCGGCGCATGTCCAACGGGTTTGACTACAACCGGCTGAACGTCATCCTGGCCGTCCTGGAAAAGCGGGGAGGGTATTACTTCTCCAACATGGACGTCTACGTCAACGTCATTGGCGGGCTCAAGCTCTACGAGCCGTCTTCGGACCTGTCCGTTGCACTGGCGCTTGTCTCCAGTCTGAAGGACACCGCCGTGCCGGAAGACGTTCTGGCGTTCGGGGAAATTGGCCTTGCCGGCGAAGTCCGTTCCGTCAGTTTCTGCGAACAGCGGATCCGGGAAGCCATCCGCCTTGGCTTCCACCGGATCATTATTCCGAAATACAATCTGAAAAACCTTGCGGACGACCTGAAACAATCTGCGGAAATCATCGGCGTCCGTTACATATCCGAAGCCTTTGAGGCTGCACTGTAAAGGGGAGGAGAACCCAACATGTATACCAAAGATGATGTTTTGACTTTTGTGGAAGAAGAAAACGTCAAGTTCATCCGGCTGGCCTTCTGCGACACCGACGGCGTCCAGAAAAACATTGCCATTATGCCGGCCGAACTGCCGCGCGTCTTTGATGAGGGCTTCCCGTTTGACCCGTTCAACATCAAAGGTTTTACCGGTTACCAGGAGACCAATCTGTTCCTGCATCCGGACCCGTCCACGCTCTCCATTCTGCCGTGGCGGCCGTCCAACGGACGCGTGGTCCGCATGTTCTGCAACATTACCTATCCGGACGGCACGCCCTATGAGGCCGACGGACGGACCATCCTGCAGAACGCCATGAAGTTTGCCTCGGAGCACGGCATTTCCTGCACGTTCGGCAACAACAGTGAATTCTATCTGTTCCAGCTGGACGAAGAGGGAAATCCGACCAAAAAGCCGTTTGACACCGCCGGTTACCTGGACATTGCGCCCGAGGACAAGGGTGAAAACGTCCGCCGCGAAATCTGCTTCACGCTCAACGACATGGGCATTATTCCGGAATCCTCCCACCACGAGGCCGGCCCCAGCCAGCACGAAGTGGACTTCAAATACTCCGACCCGCTGACGGCAGCCGAAAACACATTGACCTTCCAGTCCGTCGTCCGCACCATTGCCGCGCGCAACGGCCTGACGGCCGACTTTTCCCCGAAGCCGCTGAAGGACCAGAGCGGCAGCGGCATGCACATCAACATTGCCGTACAGTCCCTGGACGGCAAGGATCAGCTGGATTCCTTCATGGCGGGCGTCCTTGCCCACATTGAGGAAATGACGGCGTTCCTGAACCCAACGGAACAGTCCTACCGCCGCCTCGGCGAAAAGAAAGCGCCCATCTACATCAGCTGGTCTCCGGAAAACCGCTTCCAGCTCATTCAAATACCCGCTACATCGCCCACGAGACGGCATATGAAGCTGCGTTCGCCGGATTCCATGTGCAACCCCTACATTGCTTATGCGCTGCTCATCTACGCCGGCATGGACGGCATTCTGCAGAACATGGACCCGGGACAGCCCGTCAACCGGGACCTGACGGAAGACGACGTCACCCAGACTGGCAGCATCCGTAAGCTTCCGGATACGCTCAAAGATGCCCAAAGCCTTGCACAGAACAGTGCGTTCATCCGCGGCATTCTCAGTGACGAGTATTTTCTGACATTCTAAGACCGGTGTTCCGATAATTATTTGGAAGAGAGGAGGGAAGACCTATGCTGAACCGCGAGACCCCAAGCGTTCTCGTCGTGTCCCAGACCGACAAGGCGTTCGGGTTTATTACCAATGCGCTGCCGTCGGATCAGTTCGGTCCCATTCTCTCCGCCCATTCCGCCGGGGAGATTTCCCGGATGATGATCAACCAGCCGGTGGACATTGTTATTATCAACACGCCGCTCAAGGACGACTTCGGTACGGAGCTTGCCGTCAACCTGACGCAGCAGTACAACATCGGCGTCCTTATGTTGATCAAAGCCGACGTCTACGAACAGGTCACCTTTGAGGTGGAGGACTACGGGGTCCTGACCCTGTCCCGTCCCTGTACGGTTCACGACATGTACCAGGCCCTCAAGCTGCTGGCGGCCACGCAGGCCCGTCTCAAAGTCATGGAGCAGAAGGCGTCCAGCCTGGAGCAGAAGATGGCGGAAATCCGTCTCATCAACCGCGCCAAGGGCATTCTCATGGAGCGCATGAACATGACCGAACCGGAGGCCCATCGGCACCTGGAAAAAGCGGCCATGGACATGGGTGTCAAGAAGACCGTGGTGGCCAGCAACATTATCCAGTCCTATGAGAATGATACATAAGAAGTGAAAAGCAGGGGCCGGATGACGGTTCCTGCTTTTATCATTTGTTTATTTTGAACATAGATATATTTAATAATATTAAATATAATTATAATGTAGAACAATTTGGGAAATATTTTTTAAACCATAATAATCTGGGAAGGAGACATGTATGGGAAACAAAATTCGCGAAGCCCTGCCTATGGTAGGGAATATAAACGAAAAGGAGGGTCGCCTCAAGAACCTCCGCATTGATGATCATTCCATTGACGGATATTATCCGGAATGGATCAATCAGCATGAGTTCAAGCAGGTCTACGCGGACCTCGGAAAGCATGTAACCGACCGCGCACTGTTCCAGCTCGGCATTCAGAAGCTGACCAAATACGAACCTGAGTACTGGTTCTTTGCCGGCCTTCTGACGGAGGAAGAAGCCGCCTTCGCGCTGTCTTTCCCGGTCGTACATCATCCGTACCGCCGCGCGGAAATCAAAGAGTTCAGCGGGGTCCGGGACGACGCCAAACTGGATGAACTGCTGGACCATCTGAGCTACCTTGGTGTCATTGAGTACAACTGGGAAAACGCAGACCACGAGAAACAGTGGGTTCTGCCGCCATTCGTTCCGGGCTCCGGTGAGTTCACCAACATGCATGTTGACCTCATGGAAGAAAAACCGGAACTTGGCATGTTTTTCAACTATATGACCCGTCTGCCGCTGGAGCAGATTACCAAGATGGTTCCTCCGGGAGGCGCCGGCATCGGCATGCACGTCATTCCCGTGGAAAAAGCCATTCCGAATGCACAGGAAGCCGCCAGCGTGGAGAAAATCTCGCATTGGCTGGATAAGTATGACGGATTATATGCTGCATCGCCCTGTTCCTGCCGCAGAAGCCGAATGACCTACGAAGAGGGCTGCGGAGACCAGCCGGATGACTGGTGTATTGCGGTCGGTGACATGGCAAAATACGTCGTTGAGACCAAGAAGGGCGGACGTTTCATTACGCGTGACGAAGCCCTTGACATTCTGCAGCTGGCCGAGGACAACGGTTTCGTGCATCAGATTACCAACATTGACGGCGAAAACAAGATTTTCGCCATCTGCAACTGCAATGTCAATGTCTGTTACGCTCTGCGGACGTCGCAGCTGTTCAATACGCCGAACATGTCTCGTTCCGCCTATGTTTCGCGCATTGACCCGAAGAACTGCGTGGCCTGCGGACGCTGCGTCGAGCACTGCCCGGCCGGTGCCATCAAACTGGGCCAGAAGCTGTGCCGGAAAGACGGAAGCGAAGTGGAGTATCCGAAGCACGACCTTCCCGGCGTGGACCGCTTCTGGGGCAAGGCCGACTGGGACTACGACTACCGCGACCACAACCGCATTGAAACCTATGAGACCGGTACCGCTCCGTGTAAGACGGCTTGCCCGGCGCATATTGCCATTGAAGGTTACCTGAAGATGGCCAAAGAAGGCCGTTACGACGAAGCCCTTCTGCTCATCAAGAAGAACAACCCGCTGCCGGCCATCTGCGGCCACATCTGCAACAAGCGCTGCGAAGACGCCTGTACCCGCGGCACCATTGACGAGGCGCTCAGCATTGACGAGGTCAAGAAGTTCCTTGCCATGCGGGACCTAGACGCGGAAACCCGCATTATTCCGAAGAAAGTTATTCCGAGCACGCTTGGCGGATTTGACGAGAAGGTTGCCATCATCGGTGCCGGCCCGGCCGGTCTGTCCTGTGCTTACTATCTGGCCGAAAAAGGCTACACGCCGACCATCTTTGAGAAGATGGAGAAACCCGGCGGCATGATGGTCTACGGCGTTCCGTCCTTCAAACTGGAGAAGGAAGTTGTGGCCGCGGAAATTGACGTCATCAAAGAAATGGGCGTTGAGATCAAGTGCGGCGTGGAAATCGGAAAAGACATCACCATTCCGGAGTTACGTGAACAGGGTTATAAAGCGTTCTACATCGCCATCGGCTGCCAGGGAGGCCGCAAGACCGGCGTTCCCGGTGAAGAAGGGGAGGACGTTGTCACGGCCGTGGACTTCCTGCGTGAAGTCGGAGCCAACGAAGCCTATGACCTTAAGGGAGACACCGTCGTTATCGGCGGCGGCAACGTTGCCATTGACGTTTCTCGTTCTGCCGTGCGATGCGGCTCCAAGAAGGTTACACAAGTTTCTCTGGAGACCCGGGACATTATGCCGGCATCCGACGACGAAGTAGCGGATGCAGAAGCTGACGGCGTTGTCTTTGAGTGCGGCTGGGGCCCGAAGGAAATCCTTCGCACCAAGACCACCGGAAAGGTTACCGGCATCGTTTTCAAGAAGTGCCTGTCCGTCTTTGATGACCAACATCGGTTCAATCCGACGTATGACGAAGACGACACCATGACCATTAACTGCAAACATATCATCCTGTCCGTTGGACAGAGCATCCTCTGGGGTGACCTCCTCAAAGACACTGCCGTGGAACTGGGCCGCGGCCAGGGCGTCGTTGCGGATCCGCAGACCTATCAGACGGCCGAACCCGACATCTTTGCCGGCGGCGACGTCTACACGGGTCCGAAATTTGCCATTGATGCCATTGCAGCCGGTAAGGAAGCCGCCATTTCCATCCACCGGTACGTACAGCCGCATACTTCGCTGACCATCGGCCGGAACCAG
>ONLO01000117.1 GCA_900318715.1 uncultured Eubacteriales bacterium
AAGAAGGCCATCACCAACAAGTTCATCCAGGAGGCCATGACGGACTTCTTCAAGCATTCGCTGGAAGTCTACTTCATTGAGAACAAGATGGACGCGGACCGCATTACGGATCAGGTCCTCGTCAACATGCGCAGCCGGGTGCGCGCCGAGTCCACGCGCCAGAACCTCAAGAAGACGCTCACCGGCAGCATGGACATGTCGAACCGCGTGGCCAAGTTCGTGGACTGCCGCACCAAAGATGTGGACCGCAGAGAGGTCTTTATTGTGGAGGGCGACTCGGCCCTCGGCGCTTGCAAGCAGGCCCGGGACTCGGAGTTCCAGGCCGTCATTCCGGTCCGCGGCAAAATCCTCAACTGCCTCAAGGCGGACTACGGCAAAATTTTCAAGAGTGAAATTATTACCGACCTCATCAAGGTCCTCGGCTGCGGTGTGGAAGTGGAGACGAAATCCAAGTCGAAGGACCTCTCGTCCTTCAGCCTGGACAACCTGCGCTGGAGCAAGGTCATCATCTGCACCGACGCCGACGTCGACGGCTTCCAGATCCGCACCCTCATCCTCACCATGATCTACCGGCTCATGCCGACGCTCATCCGGGAGGGGAAGGTCTTCATTGCGGAGTCGCCGCTTTACGAAATCAATTACAAGGACCAGGTCTGGTTTGCCTACACCGAGCGGGAGAAGGCGGAAGTGCTCGAACAGCTCGAAGGCAAGAAGTACACCATCCAGCGCTCCAAGGGTCTCGGTGAGAACGAAGCGGACATGATGTGGCTGACCACCATGAACCCGCAGACCCGCCGTCTCATCAAAATTGAGCCCTCCGACGTGGAAGAAACCGCGGCAACGTTCGACCTGCTCCTCGGAGACAACCTCCAGGGCCGCAAGGACCATATTGCGGAGGACGGCCACCTGTACATTGATTTAACGGATGTATCGTAAGTTGGAGGACACGAATTCATGGCAACCAGAAAGAAAAAGACCCCGGACGTAAAGCGGGAGGAGAACAACCCGAACGCGCATATTATGGGTGCCGGCCTGGTCGTGGAACAGCCAATTGTAGACACGCTGGAAACGAACTACATGCCGTACGCCATGAGCGTCATTCTCTCCCGTGCCATTCCGGAAATTGACGGCTTCAAACCGTCCCACCGCAAACTGCTCTATACCATGTACAAGATGGGCCTCCTGACCGGAGCCCGCATTAAGTCCGCCAACATTGTCGGCCGGACCATGCAGCTGAACCCCCATGGCGATGCAGCCATCTACGACACCATGGTGCGGCTCGCCCGGGGCTATGAGGCCCTTCTGCACCCCTACGTAGACTCCAAGGGTAACTTTGGTAAGGCGTACTCGCGGGACATGTCATGGGCTGCATCGCGGTATACGGAGGCAAAGCTTGAAAGCATTGCGAACGAGCTCTTCCGGGACATTGACAAGGACACGGTGGACTTCGTGGACAACTACGACGCCACCATGAAAGAGCCGACCCTGCTGCCGGTCACGTTCCCGTCCGTGCTCGTCAACAACAACACGGGCATTGCGGTCGGCATGGCCAGCCAGATCTGCTCGTTCAACCTGACCGAAATCTGTGAGACCACCATCGGTCTCATCAAGGACCCGGACTTCGACATTATGGAGACGCTCAAAGCGCCGGACTTCCCGGGCGGCGGCCAGATCATCTACGACCGGGACCAGATGGACCGTGTCTTCTCCACGGGCCGCGGCGGCATTGTTGTGCGCTCGAAGTATACCTACGACAAGAGCAACCACTGCATAGACATTACGGAAATTCCGCCGACCACCACGTCGGAAGCCATCATTGACAAAATTATTGACAAGGCCAAGTCCGGCGGCTTGCGCGAAATCAGCGACGTCCGGGACGAGACCGACAAGAACGGTCTCAAAATTACCATTGACGTCAAGCGCGGCACCGACCCGGACAAACTCATGCGGAAGCTCTTCAAAATGACGCCGCTCGAGGACTCGTTCCCGTGCAACTTCAATGTGCTCATCGGCGGCATGCCGCGGGTGCTGGGCGTCACCGAGCTCCTGCAGGAGTGGATTGCCTTCCGCACCGAGTGCGTCAAGCGCCGCGTGTTCTTTGACCTCAACAAGGCCAAGGAGAAGCTGCACCTGCTGGAAGGTCTCCAGAAAATCCTCCTGGACATTGACAAGGCCATAAAAATCATCCGCAGCACCGAAGAGGAATCCGAGGTCGTTCCGAACCTCATGATCGGCTTCGGCATTGACCAGGTGCAGGCCGAGTACGTAGCGGAAATCAAGCTGCGCCATTTGAACCGGGAGTTCATCCTGAAGCGGACCGCCGACGTGGAGAACCTGCGCAAGCAGATTGAGGACATGGAGGACACGCTGAAGAGCCGTGCCCGTGTCCGCAAGATCATTGTGAACGAGCTGCAGGACGTCATCAAGAAGTACGGCCAGCCGCGCCGCAGTGAAATCATCTACGCCGTGGACATCCTGGACGAGGAACCGGAAGTAACCGTGGTGGACGACTACGTCTGTACGCTGTTCTTCTCCGGGGACGGCTACTTCAAGAAGATTACCCCGCAGTCCCTGCGCATGAGCGGGGAGCAGAAGGTCAAGGAAGGAGACGCCATTACCCAGGTCGTGGAGTCCAGCAACGCCAAAGAGCTGCTGTTCTTTACGGACCAGTGCCAGGTCTACAAGGCCAGAGTGGCGGACTTCGAAGACTCCAAGGCGTCCCTGCTCGGCGACTACGTCCCGACCGTCCTCGAGTTCGATGAAGGGGAGAAACCGGTCTACATGGCCGTTACGGACGACTTCAAGGGCTACATGCTGTTCGCCTTTGAAAACGGCAAAGTGGCCAAGGTCCAGATGAGCGAATACCAGACCAAGACCAACCGCAAGAAGCTCATTAAGGCCTACTGTGAGAAGTTCCCGCTGGCCCAGTGCATCTACCTGCCGGAAGACGCGGAACTGGTCCTGGAGTCCTCCTCGGGCCATCTTCTGCTCATCAACACGGCGGTCATTGCGCCGAAGACCACGAAGAACACGCAGGGCATTGCCGTCATGCGCCCGAAGAAAGGTCACCGGGTCACCGGCGTCCGGCCGTACCGCGAAGGCGAATTTGCCAAGCCGTCGCGCTACCGGAAGCACTCGCTGCCGACCCTCGGCACGCTTCCTGCCAAAGAGGACACAGAAGGGGAGCAGCTGACGCTGGAATAAGCCGGTTTTTGCCTTGCAAAGTGCGGTATAGTGTGTTAGAATACTCTAGCTTATTTAAGAACTGACCGGGCTTCCCGGAAAACTTTAGACAGTCCTGTTTAGGAGGAATTCCAGATGACGACGTTACAGCTCATCCTTGCCATTGTTTGCATTGTCCTGGCACTGACCCTCACCATCATCATTCTTCTCCAGAAGAACCGTGAGGCAGACGCATCGGCTGTTCAGGGTACCAACCCCATGAATGACAACCAGTTCTTCGACAAGACCGGCGGCCATGCCAAAGACAGCGCCCTGGCCAATGCCACCAAGATCCTTGGCGTTCTCTTTGTGGTTGCGGCTCTTGCCACCACACTGGTCCTGCTGTTCGTCAAATAAATAAAAACCGCCGCAGAGTTCTGCGGCGTTTATGACTCATTAGCTCAGTCGGTAGAGCACTTGACTTTTAATCAAGGTGTCCGGGGTTCGAATCCCCGATGGGTCACCAAAAAAGTCCCGCCGTGTCCGGCGGGACTTTTTCTGTTTCCGGTTCATTGGAAGAAGTATGCATTCAGCTTGTCCACGCAGCCGTAGACCCATTCGTCCGTCAGCTGCTGCGGAACGTCCGGCATGCCGAAGTCCAGTCCGGCCAGAAGCTCAATAACGCGGAGGCCCTTGTCGGAGAGTTCACGCGCCGAAATGTGACGCTTTTCGCGCTTGGCATACCAGATGTAATTGAAGATGCCGCCGAGCGAAAACTCCACGGCGCCCTCCACCGTTCCGGCAAAGACCGGGTCCGATAGGTCAATGTGTTCGTACAGCCACCGGACGGACCGTTTGATGAAGTTTTCCGTGTAGACCCGGCTGTTCAGGATATCCTCGCACAGCAGTTCCACCTTCGGATTGGCAAACAGAAACGCGTACTGAACGTAGAGGACGGCATAGTAATTTTCAAATGCCGAACGCTCCTGAAAGTACGGATTGCTTTCCACAATCTGACGGACCTGTTCGTAACACTCCTGAAGAAAGAGCTCCATGAGGTCCTCTTTGGACGGGAAGTAATACTGGGCCATAGATTTGGTTATGTCCGCCGCTTCCGCAATGTCCGTGTAGGATGTCTCGTTCAATCCTTTTTCCACGAGAAGCCGGAATGCAATGTGCGAAATGCGGGCCTTTTCCTCCAGGTTTTTCGGTCTGGGCATGGGAATCACCACCTGTTTTCCATAATAACATAAAATGCGCCGAAGAAAAGAAAAATGATGGGTTCCACCGACTTGACTTTCCATTCGAGTTTTACTATTATTATAAAGCCGCTTGAAACGGCCTATGACTCATTAGCTCAGTCGGTAGAGCACTTGACTTTTAATCAAGGTGTCCGGGGTTCGAATCCCCGATGGGTCACCAGCAGAAGGCAGTCCGCTCCGGACTGCCTTCTTTTTTGACCCGGACTCCGTTTCGTACTATACTGAAGGACAGAGAAAACTGCGAAGGAGGAAGACTCCATGTGGACCGTTCACGCAATCTGCACCGTTCCCGGATTTCTGATCCACCTGCTGGTTGCCAGCGCGCTCGGATACGCCATTGGCTTTGAACGCCAGTGGACCCGGCACCAGGCCGGTACCGTGACCACCATGATGGTCGTGGTCGGTTCGTTTGCCTTTACAGCATTTGTGTTTCTGCTGGCCGAGCCGGGCAACGCGGACTTCGCCCGGATTCCCGGACAGATTATTACCGGCATCGGCTTCCTCGGCGCCGGCCTCATTATTAAAGAGGGCGGGACCATCCGCGGCCTGACGACGGCCGCCACGGTCTGGGCCAGCTCCGCGGTCGGCATCCTGGTCTGCCTGGACAACCTGTGGTTCTCCGTCATGGTTGCCGCAGCCCTCGTGTTCCTGCACCTCGTCTTCCATCCGGTCTCGGTCTTCATTGAGAAGAGCCGCCGGTACACGAAGACCCGGTACGACCAGGAGGAGAAGATGTATAAGATTTCGGTGGTCTGCCCGGACGACTATGCGGAGGAAGTCAAAGATACCATCCTGCAGCTCATCAAGAGCGACTCCAACGTGCTGCTCCACGACCTGGAAGAAGTGGACATGGAGGACGACCGCTGCAAGATCCGCGCGTTCATTACCACCAAACAGAACGACGACGCCATTACCGAAGGCATCCTGACCCGTCTGGGCCAGACGTCGGACCACATCAGCCGCGCCGGCTGGAAAGTGGTGGAGAACCGCTCCGAATAAAGGAACAAACACCTGAGCGCTGTGCTCAGGTGTTTTTGTATGCCTCCAGATGGTCCAGGATGGTCCGCCAGGACTCCTCCGAAAGGGTGGTCATGTTGAAGCCGTCGACCGTGGGCCGGTAAGGGGAGAGTTCGCACTCCAGCCCATGTTCCCGGGCCACACGCTGGTAGACTTTGGTGTGGTACTGGCCGGTGCGGTCCACTTCCCGGCGGTTTTCGCTCCAGCACTTGTAATGGACCATTTCGTGTAAGAGACAGGTGCAAAGATTCCGGAAGACCTCTGAATCGCCAGAAGAAAGACAGGAAGCACGGATGCTCTCCGGGTCCAGCAGAATGGCGGGCCGGCCGTTTCCAATGCCGCGCGGGCGGAACTCGCCGTTGACCGCATAACGCACCGGGGTGCCGGGGTCCAGCGGGCCGAAGACAATGTCGGCATCCGGCAGTGGGTCCGGGAAGAACAGGTCGTTGAGCATCCGGAAGAGCACGATGCTGTGTTCGTCGGCGGTGAACCAGCTCAACTGGGTCTGGAAATAGTTTCGTTTTCGCATGGCATTGCGGCTCCCACTTGTAGTTTTTACAGAGTTCATATTATAATGAATTCATTATAGCCGATTCACGCAGGTGCAGACAAGGAGGTTCGTATGCCTACCACTTATACCCATTACCGGTTCGGACTCCAGGTTGCGGAACGGCTGCCGGAAGACCTGAAACAGATAATTTACGAATATCCGGAACTGTTCTACACGGGCGTCCATGGCCCGGATATCCTGTTTTACTATTTCCCCTGGGCCAAAAACAAGGTGAACATCCTTGGCAACGACATGCACACCTGGTCCGGACGGAAGCTGTTTTCCATGGCGGGTGACGTGGTGAAGGAGGGCGGCTTTGACCGCCGGGACCTTTCCTACATGTTCGGTTACCTCTGTCACTTTGCTCTGGACCGGCAGGCCCATGCCATTGTGGACCTGGAGGCAAAGCGGGTCGGCAGCACCCATACGGAAATTGAGGCAGAACTGGACCGGATCCTTTTGGTACGGGACGGCTACGACCCCATTCGGAAAATCCTGACGAAGCATCTGCACCCGTCGCTGGAAAATGCCAAAGTCATTGCAAAATTCTGCCCGGGCGTGTCCGTGCAGCAGGTTCTGACGGCGCAGAAGATGAACGTCTTTTTCCTAAACCAGCTGGTCTCGCCGCTGCGTCTCAAACGGCAGTTCCTGTTCGGCCTGCTCAAGGTGGCCGGCATGTACGAAGGCTACAAAGGCCTGTTCATCAATTATCAGCCGAACCCGGCCTGCAAAGAGCCGGTGGAAAAGCTTCTGGTGCGGTATGACAATGCCATTCCGGAAGCGGTCACATTCATTACGGATTTTGCGGACACCGTTCAAGGGGACAAGCCCTGGAACCCTCTGTTTGCATATAATTTTGATGGTCAGCTGACCGAAGACTGACCCGAAGGGAGCGTATCCATTTTATGAGTAACGAAAAGGAGAAATTCAAGCTCACAAAGCTTGAGAAGAACTGGATCCTGTATGACGTTGCCAATTCCGCCTTCGTCCTGCTGGTCACCACGCTGATTCCCATCTATTTCAACATTCTGGGAGTCCGTGGGCATCTGTCCAATACGACGTATCTGGCGTATTGGGGCTACGCACAGTCTGTGGCCACCATTATTTCGGCTCTGGCCGGTCCCGTCATCGGCGCCGCGGCCGACCGGAAAGGAAGGAAGAGAAAAATCTTCCTGGTCACCATTGCCGTCGGGACCGCCGGCTGCCTGCTGTTCGGCCTGGCCCGTCAGTGGCTCATTTTCCTGATCATCTTCGTCCTGGCCCGTGTCGCCTTTAACCTGAGTCTGGTCATCTATGACTCCATGCTGGGCGACGTCAGCACGGAAGACCGCCTGGACGATGTTTCTTCGCAGGGCTATGCCTGGGGTTACATCGGCAGCTGCATTCCGTTTATCATCTGTCTGGCCCTCTACGTCCTTCTGTCGGATGAAATGTCTTTCTCGCTCGGAATCATGTCCACCGAGAATTCCATGGCCCTGGGCTTTGCCATTACGGCTCTCTGGTGGTTCTTTGTGTCCCTGCCTCTGCTGAAGACCTACAAACAGAAGTATTACATTTCCGAAGAGGAAGCCGCCAAACACAGCACCTGGACGCAGCTCGGCCACAGCATTCGTGACGTGGGCCATGACCGTCAGGTCCTGTTCTTCCTTCTGGCCTTCTTTTTCTACATTGACGGCGTTTACACCATTATTGACATGGCCGTTGCCTATGGCACCTCGCTCGGACTGGATACCGTCATGCTGCTTCTGGCGCTGCTCGTGACCCAGTTCGTGGCGTTCCCGAGCGCCATTGCCATTGGCAAGCTGGCCAAGAGAGTGGATGC
Source organism: uncultured Eubacteriales bacterium (assembly GCA_900318715.1). Classification (GTDB taxonomy): domain Bacteria; phylum Bacillota; class Clostridia; order Oscillospirales; family Acutalibacteraceae; genus RUG420. The sequence continues at coordinate 7,814 of ONLO01000117.1, forward strand.
CACCAAGCTCATTTCCGTCTGCATTATTGCATACTTCCTCATTACCTGTTATGCCATTTTCCTGGCCCATACCTACCAGTTCTGGATTCTTGCCGTCTGCGTCGGCCTGTTCCAGGGCGGCATTCAGGCGCTGTCCCGTTCGTACTTCACGAAGATCATTCCGAACGAGAAGTCCGGCGAATACTTCGGTCTCTACGATATCATCGGCAAAGGCGCGTCCTTCATAGGAACCACGCTTGTCGGTGCGGTTGCACAGGCTACCGGCAAACAGAACTACGGTGTCGGTGCCATGACCATCTTCTTCGTCATCGGCTTTATCCTGTTCCAGATTTCGGTCCGGGCTGGCTCCGGCAAGCCTGCGGCTCCTGCCGTGGAAGCGGCCGAATAAACGCAGAAAAAAGAACCAGCCTCCGGGCTGGTTCTTTTTGGTTGGTTTCGTTTCGCCGGAAACGGTTATGTTTTCTCCGGCAGTTCCGGAAGGCCGGCCTTGTCATAGGCACAGAGGACTTCGGTCATTATGTCAATGCCGACGGTTATGCACTCGGGGCGCATGTTCTCCACGGTGTCCAGACGGGTGTGGTAGTAACGGGGCGGGTCCGGGTTCATGGCCGCCAGCGTAGTGGCTTTGTAGCCTTCCCGGGTAAATGCCGCCGCGTCCGAGCCGCCGATGTAGACGGAGGCAAAGGGAATGTCGTAGCCGCAGCGCTTTGCTGCATCCTGAAGAAGGTGCTTGACCTGCCAGTCGTGCTGGAGGGTGCCGGAGAGGTCACGGTCATAGACGGCCATGTCCTCAAGGTCACGGAACGTATCCAGCGCAACAATAATGGTGGGCACGTCCTGGAACTCTTTCTTATGGGCTTTGGCAAACGCTTTGGCGCCGCGGAGTCCGACTTCTTCGGAACCGGAGAACAGGGCAACCACTTCGGTCTGTTCAAGTTCCACACCGGCGTCTTTCAGGGCCTTGACGGTTTCCAGGTTGACCGCGCAGCCGGACAGGTTGTCGGAGGCGCCCGGAACACTCCTGGTGTGGCTCTGGAAGAAGATAAACGCCAGTTCCAGCGGAATGAACAGGAGGCTGATGACAAAGAACAGAACGTAGAACCAGCGGCCGCTCTCAATGGTCATGGCCGGGCTCGAGGTGCTGCCTTCCGACGCAAACCAGCAGACCAGGGCAAAGATGGTCTGAATGACCAGTCCGATAACCGCCGGAATTTCCACAATCAGCTTTGCCGTCAGGCCGCCGATGAGGTAGTTGATGGTCCACTCGTACTGACTGTCCGAATGGGAGACCATGACGAGGCGCTGCCGGACTTCGCCCTTCGGCTTGATGACGCCGTAGGTGTTGTGCGACGTCTGCTTCGGGAACAGCTTGTCGTTGAATTCGTCATACCGCAGGAATTCAAAGATGAGCGGCACGAACGCCAGCAGGCACATGAAAAAGGCAATCATGGGACTGGCGAACCAGTTGACGAAAACGGAAGCCACCGCCATGACGACCGTGAAGGGGATGAACCCCATGAATGCCTGCCGGTGTACTTCGAAGCTTTCGGTCTGGGTCTTGTCGGCATAGGGCCGGATCTGTTCCGCCAGCATTTCCTGGGCGCGGAGTTCCTGCTCCGAACCGGCGGGACGGGGACCGACCGTATTGACAATATCGGCAACGACCTGCACGCCGTCGTCCGTGGCCTTTACAAGGTCCAGGCGGTCCGCATAGGAGTCAGTATATTTCATTGCTCAGTCACTCCTTCATTTCAAGGGCAATAAAGGTTCGAAAGAAATTATACATCATTTCCTTTTGAAATGATATTATAGAAAGCAGAAAAAGCAGAAAAAAAACAGGAGATAATTTGAAAAAATGGACAATATCATACTGATTGGCATGCCGGGGTGCGGGAAAAGCACAATCGGCGTCATTCTGGCCAAAAAACTGATGTATTCGTTTCTGGACTCGGACCTGGTC
>ONLO01000075.1 GCA_900318715.1 uncultured Eubacteriales bacterium
CAAGGCCTCCATCATGGCCTCCGTGGAGCCGGTCACGGCTACGGTCGTCGGCGCCATTGCCTTTCATGAAATTCCGGATGTCTTCGGTTTCCTCGGCATTGCACTGGTCCTCTTTGCCATTGCCCTGCTGAACCTGCCGGGCCGGAGCCGCGCCGTCCGAAGCGCGCCCTCCGCCCCGCCGGAAAGGGAATGACCTGCACAAAAAAGACAAAGCCCTGCTGGTTCCAGCAGGGCTTTTTTGTTGTTTGAAGTTGTGTCAGGCAATGGTCTTCTCTGGGTCAGACGATGACCTTCTCCAGGAAGGACTGCAGACGCTCGGACTGCGGGTTGTCGAAGATCTGTTCCGGGGTGCCTTCTTCCACAATCTTGCCGTCGGCCATGAAGATGACGCGGTCCGCCACTTCGCGGGCAAAGCCCATTTCGTGGGTGACCGTGACCATGGTCATGCCCTGTTCGGCCAGCTTCTTCATAACGTCGAGGACTTCGCCGACCATTTCGGGGTCCAGGGCGGACGTGGGCTCGTCAAAGAGCATGACTTCCGGGTCCATACACAGGGCGCGGACAATGGCCACACGCTGCTTCTGGCCGCCGGAGAGCTGGGCCGGATAGGCCTCGGCGCGGTCTTCCAGGCCGACGCGGGCCAGCAGGTCCCGGGCCTTGGCCTCGGCGTCTTCTTTGGACATCTTCTTCAGCTTCATGGGCGCCAGCGTCATGTTGCGCAGGACGTTCAGGTTGTTGAAGAGGTTGAAGTGCTGGAACACCATGCCCATCTTCTGGCGGTGGGCATTGAGGTCGGCATGCTTGTCCGTAATGTCAATGCCGTCCACCTTAATGGTTCCGGAGCTCGGAATTTCCAGCAGGTTCAGACAGCGAAGGAACGTGGATTTGCCGGAGCCGGAGGGCCCGACCACGACGACGACTTCGCCCTTGTGGATGTCGGTGGAGACCCCGTCCAGGGCGTGGATGGTGTTGTCGTTGTAATGCTTTTCGAGGTTGCGTACCTCAATGAGGACTTCATCGTTCATTGCTGCGCAGCCTCCTTTCCAGACGTTTGACCAACCGGCTCAGGATGAGCACAATGAGAAGGTAGATGGCGGCCACCACGAGCAGCGGCAGGAACGGAATAAAGGTCAAGCCGCGGATAATGTCGCCCGCGCGGGTGAGGTCGGTAATGCCGACGTAACCGGCAACCGAGGTCTCCTTCAGAAGGGCAATGAACTCGTTGAGCAGGGTCGGAAGAACGACCTTGAACATCTGCGGAATGATAATGTACCGCATGGTTTGAATGTAGTTGAGGCCCATGGAACGGCCGGCCTCGAATTGCCCGTTGTCAATGGCCATAATGCCGGAACGGAAGATTTCCGCCACGTAGGCGCCGGAGTTAATACCGAACGCAATGGCGGCAATCATCAGGTCCTGATTGCTCTTGGCAAAGACGACGAAGTACCAGATCATCAGCTGGACGACCACCGGGGTGCCGCGGATGACGGTCAGGTACAGGTTGGCCAGGGAGTTCATGACACGCATGACGGCATAGGTGGCGCCGCCGCGTTTCTGGAAGGTCTCCTGGTTTTTGTCAAAGGTGGAACGGATGGTGGCAATAATAATGCCGATGACCACGCCGATGGACGTTGCAATGAGCGTAATCAGCAGGGTCATTTTCAATCCGTTCAGGAGCCAGAGGTAGCGGTTGTCCGCAATGAAGCACCGCTGGAACTGCTCCGAAAGTGTCATACGTAGAAGCATGGATTTCCCTTTCCTTTCAGGGTGTCAGATAAAGAGCAGCGGCGCTGTGGAAACAGCGCCGCTGGTGTGCTGTGATTGGCCGTCCGGGACTCAGGCCGTAATGTACTTGTCCAGGATGGACTGGACCGTACCGTCGGCAATAAGCTCCTGAAGAGCGGTGTTGATCTTGTTGTTGAGTTCCGTGTTGTCCTTGTTCAGGGCAATGGCATACTCTTCCTGGACATACGGGGACGCCAGGATGGTCAGGCCTTCGTTGGCCGCCACAAAGTTCTTGGCCGGCTCGTTGTCAATGACGACGGCGTTGACTTTGTCTGTGGCAAGGGCCTGGATGGCATCGGCACCGGTCTTGTACTCGGTGACATGCTCCACACCGCAGTCGTCGGTGACATAGATGTCGCCGGTGGTGGAGAGCTGGACGCCGATTTTGTAGTTCTCAATGGCCATGATGTCGTCCAGAGAGGTCAGACCGCTGTCGGACTTGACGACGATTGCCTGGACGGCGGTGGTGTACGAATCCGAGAAGTCGACGCTCTCACGGCGCTCGTCGGTGGCGGTAATGCCGGACATACCCATCTGGTATTTTCCGGTGGCAACACCGGCAATGATGGCGTCGAAGTTGACGTTCTGGATGTCCAGGGTCATGCCGATCTTGTTGGCAATGGCTTTGGCAATTTCAATGTCAACGCCGGCAAAGTCATTGTTTTCCATGAACTCGTACGGCGGGAAATCCGCGCTCGTGGCCATGATCAGCGTGTTGCTGTCCGCAGCGGCCTCTTCCGGGGCAGCGGTGTCCGTACCGGACTTGCAGGCGGCAAGAACCAGGATCATGCCGAGTGCCAGCACGAGGGCAAGGATTTTACGGATGTTCTTCATGGTAGATTCCTCCTAATCTCAACGAACATAATTAACGTGTATAATTATACATTGCAAAAAGCGTTCATTCAATGTCTGAATTCCAAACAATGCATGAATATTACGGATAACGGAATGTGCGTGTCATAGTTGACATGCTGCTGACAGGGGCATTATAATATATAAGTCTCATTAGTTAACTTCTTTAACCAAATGGAGGAAGCCACTATGAAGTTTTTTCTCGACAGCGCAAAGCTCGACGAAATCAAAGAGGCCTACTACACCTTCGGCATTGACGGGGTCACCACGAACCCAAAACACATCATGCTGAGCGGCAAACCGTTCCGGACCGCTCTGGCGGACATTGCGGACTGGATCCGCGAAGAGGGAATTACCGGCAAAGACGTGTTCCCGGTCTCGGTGGAAATTGACCCGCACCTGGACGACGCCGACGGCATGGTGGCCATGGCAAAGGAAATTTCCTCGCTCTGTGAAAACTTCGTCATCAAAGTTCCCTGTACGGAAGCCGGCGTTACGGCGGCCCGCCGCCTGGAACAGGAAGGCGTCCGCACGAACCTGACGCTGGTCTTCTCTCCCTCGCAGGCCATCTGGGCCGGCAAAAACGGCTCCCTGTTCGTCTCCCCGTTCATCGGCTGGAAAGAGGCAAACGGCGAGGACTGCAAACGCTACATTTCCCAGATTGTGGAAATCTATCAGAACTACGGCTACTACGGCAAAACGCAGATCATCTGCGCTGCCCTCCGGACACCGAAACAGATTGTGGACTGTGCGGTTGCCGGCGCGGACATTGTGACCGCCGGACTGGCCGTCTACAAGGACGCCATTAAGCACCCGTACACCCGGGACGGCCTGGAGCGTTTCCAGAATGCCTGGGACAACACCGAAGGAAATTGAGTGTCATGAAAATTGGTTTTATCGGCCTCGGCATCATGGGAAAGCCGATGGCCCTGAACATTGTAAAGAAACATGACGACACGGTCTATGTCTACGACCATCATGAGGAAAACATGGCGGTCCTGAGGGACGCCGGTGCCGTCGTCTGTGCCGACGAGTGTGAAGTGGCACAGAACGCGGACCTCATCATTACCATGGTCCCGACCTCCGCGGCCTCCAAAGAGGCCTGGACCAAAATGCTTCCGCTGCTGCACGAAGGCATGTCGGGTATAGACATGAGCACTATATCGCCCGAGGTCTCACTGGAAATTGCGGACATGGTCCGCGGAGCCGGAGCCCGCTTCATTGACGCCCCCGTGGTCAAGTCCAAAGGGGCTGCGGAAGCCGGCGAACTCGGCATTTACGTCGGTGCGTCGGACGAGGACTTTGCGGCGCTGAAGCCGGTCCTGTCGTACATGGGCACGGACATCCTGCACCTCGGCGAAAACGGGAGCGGGCTCGTCATGAAGATCCTGCACAACGGGCTGGTGGCCCAAATCCAGAACGGCGTCAACGAGACGCTCGGACTGGCCCGCAGGTTCGGCATTCCCGGAGACGTCTTTGCGGAGGCCATTGCCCTCGGCGGCGCCAAGAATGCCTATCTGCCGTTCAAGGTCGGCGTTATTACAGCCGAGGACTGGACACCGGCATTTTCCGTCAAGAACATGCACAAGGATGTCCATCTGTGCCTGGAAATGGCGGAGAGCAAAGGCATGGACATGCCGGGAGAGGCCAACGCGGCACGGGTCTTTGACGAGGCCATGGAACGCGGCTACGGCCCGGAAGACTTTTCCAAAACGTACAAAGTCGTAAACGACTGATGGAGTGAACATTATGAGCCATTTCCAGGCGGTCTATGTGCCGGTCGGGGTCCCGACCTACCACATGGAAACTGCACAGCAGGTCTTTGAACAGTCCGTGGCTGCCATCCGCAGCGTGACGGACGCCTGCGCATGCCCGGATTCCATTCTTCTGAGCACGGAAGACGTGGAACAGTTTCTGGACAAAGCAGAGCCGGATCTGGTCATTTTTCAGAACATTACCTTTGCCAATGCGGCGTATATGGAGACCGTGCTGCACAAAACGGACTGCCCGGTCCTGCTCTGGACCCTGCCTGAACCGGCCGGGGACGGCGGACGCCTCCGCCTGAATTCCCTGACCGGCACCTATTCGGCAGCCAATATGCTGCACAGCGGCGCACGCAGCTATGAATATCTCCTGGGCGATCCGGACGAGGAGGACGTCCGGGCGAAACTCCGGGCCACGCTGCATGCGGCGGACGTGCGGAAACAGCTGCACGGCCTGAACCTGGCACAGGTCGGCGAACCGCCGGAGGGCTTTGCCTTTGGCTCCGCGGACGCAGAAGACCTGCGGAAGGCCTTCGGGGTAGGACTCGTCAACGTACCGGCAGAGGACCTGATGGCTGCGGCGCGCGCCGTGCCGGACGAAGAGGCAGCGGCGGCGCTGGCGGAAGTCCAGTCGGCCACCGTCGGCATGGACCGTCTGCCGGAGAAGAACCGGATGGACTTTGCCCGCCTGCTTCTGGTCTACCGGAAGTTTGCGGCGGACCACAACGTTTCCGCGCTGACCTCCCGCTGCTGGCCGGACTTCTTCACGGACTACGGCACGCCGGTCTGTGCGGTGCTGAGCCTTCTTACGGATGACGGCATTGCCGGCTCCTGCGAAGGGGACGCCATCGGCGCCCTGTCCATGCTGCTCGGCATGCGCCTCTCGGGAAAACCCGTCTTCTTCGGCGACCCGGTCGCGGTCAGTGAAACCGAGAACACCATGACCTTCTGGCACTGCGGCATGGCCCCGGCAGGCCTGGCCGATCCGGACGGCGGCGCCGTCATCGGCGTCCACCCGAACCGGGGAATTGGTCCGGTCATGGACTTCGGCTGTATGCCGGCGGAACACGTAACGGTGTTCCGGCTGGGGCGTCAGCCGGACGGCTCGTTCCGGCTGTTCCTGACCTCCGGCAGAGCGCTGAAGAGGCCCAAACAGTACCAGGGCACCAGCACGGTGGTGGAACTCCTGTCCGACGCCGGCACGCTGGTAGACCGCACGGTCCGGGACGGCTGGGAGCCGCATTTCGTGGTGGCGTATGAAGACATCCGGACGGAGCTTCTGGCGCTGGCCCGGATGCTGCGGATTCCGGTCTGCGAATACTGAACAAACATACAATTATTTTCCGGAGGACAAACAATGTCCTCCGGTTTTTCCATTTCGTATAAAAACGTGATATAATTATCCGCGTTAATTAAACGGGAGGTGACACCTTTGGGCCGGAATCGGGAAATTGATATGCTGCACGGCAGCATTGCACCGAAGGTGCTCCGCTTTGCATTGCCCATTGCACTGACCGGCATCCTCCAGCAGATGTTCAACGCCGCGGATGTTGCCGTGGTCGGGCAGTTCGCCAGCAAATACGCCATGGCGGCGGTCGGGAGCAGCAGCCCTATTATCAATGTGTGCATTGCACTCTTCACCGGCCTGGCGCTCGGTTCCAACATTGTCATTGCCCGGTTCACCGGGCAGGGGGACCGGGAGGGCGTCCGCCGCAGTGTGCAGACGACCTTTACCCTGGCGCTTCTCTGCGGGGTGCTGCTGACCGTGTTCTGCGAACTCATTGCAGGGCCAATTCTGCGTTCGGTCCACGTGCCGGACAACATCTTCCCCATGGCGCTTAAGTACCTGAGAATCTACTTCGGCGGGCTGCTCTTCACGCTGCTGTACAACTTTGAAGCCGCCATGTTCCGCAGCCAGGGCGACTCCCGGACCCCGCTCATCTGCCTGGTGGTCTCCGGCGTCATCAACGTGGCGCTGAACCTGTTCTTTGTGCTGGTCCTCGGCATGGATGTGGACGGCGTGGCACTGGCCACGGTCATTGCCACCGTCATCAGTTCCGGACTCATGCTGTTCTTCCTGCTGCGCCACCCGGGACAAATCCGCCTCTCTTTGAAGCAGCTGAGACTGGACAAAGAAATCCTTTCCACCATTGTGCGCATCGGCGTTCCCACCGGCATCCAGGGCATGCTGTACTCGTTCTCCAATGTCCAGATCCAGGCGGCCATCAATACGCTGGGCGCGGATGTCATGGCGGGGTCGGCCGCCGCGTTCAACATTGAAATCTTCTGCTTTTATCTTGTGGAAGCGTTCGGACAGGCGTGCACCACCTTCACCAGCCAGAACTACGGCGCCAACAATCCCAGGCGGTGCAAGGCCATCTTCTGGAACAGTATGGGCCAGATGATTGCCGTGGCCCTGGTCAGCTCCGCATTCGTCATTCTGCTGGACCGCCAGCTTCTGCAGATCTTCAACACGGACCCGGACGTCATTGCCGCCGGCGTCATCCGGCTGCGCTGGGTCGTCGGGTTCGAATTCCTCAACGGCGCGGTCTATGTCCTCTCCGCATTTATGCGCGGATTCGGCGCCTCGCTGGTTCCAGCCGTCGTCTGTGTGGCGGGCATCTGCGGGTTCCGGATTGCGTGGGTCTACATGGCCTTCCCGCAGTTCCGGACCTTTGACAGCCTGATGTGGGCGTACCCGCTCAGCTGGCTCCTGACCATGGCGGTCATGACGGGCGCCTGGTTCCTTCTCCGACGCCATTCCTTGTCCCATTTTTTAACACTGTAAAAGAATAAGTTTTTTTGTTATAATCAAATGTGCAACCACTCTCTGAATGTATCCAGACAGATAGAAAGGGAGCAATTATGAAAAAAACCGGAATCAATTTGGAAAACGTCAAAATCCGAAACAAATCCTCTATTCTTCTTCTGCTGCGGCGTTCCGGCGGCATGTCCCGCAAAGACATTGCGGAACAGGTCGGGCTGACGCCGGCGGCGGTCACACTGCTGTGCAGTGAAATGATGGAAGAAGGCATTCTGGAGGAGACCGGGGAAGTGGCGGAAGAACGCCGCGCTGGCCGCCGCAAGATTATGGTGGACATCAACTACAACTGGAAATACGTCCTGGCCATTACCATTGAGCGTCGCAACACCTACGTGGCAATCTGCAACCTCAAATCCGAGGTCGTCAAACAGGAAATTATCCGGACGGACTATGACCTTCCGGCCGAAGAATTTGTCAAGGTCATTGCGCAGAAGTGCAAGGACATCCTCTACGAGAGCGGCATGGGCAAGGCCGACATCCTTGGTGTCGGGGTCTCGCTGCCCGGCCACGTCAACTGGAAGACCGGCGTGGCGCTGCACAAGTACGGCGTCTTTGACCACGACATCAACATTGTGTCGCTCCTCAGCAAGGAGCTGGACTGCCCGGTGGCCGCGGACAACAACGTCCGTGCGTTTGCGGAAGGCGAGTCGCTGACCATTCCGCATCCGGAAACCGAAAACTTCCTTTATATCAAATGGGGCCCCGGCGTCGGCGCCGCCCTCATTCACGAAGGTCTGGCCTACGGTGGACGCAAACACCGCGGCATTGAAATCGGCCACTACGTTCTGGCCAACAACCCGCGCAAGTGCAAGTGCGGCCGCACCGGCTGCCTGGAGACCCTGCTCTCCGGCAGTGCCATTACGGAAACGGTCCGTGAAATGTGCAACCCGGAGACAACACCGCAGCTGTATGAAATTGCGGAGAGAGACCCCTCCCAGATTACCGAGCAGCACGTGGTGGACTGGCTGGACCACACGGACATGGATCTGTCCAAAATGGAAGACGAACCGGTCCAGGAGCTTCTGCGGAATTCCATTGACATTCTGGCCCGCGTTACGGCAAACGCCGGCACGCTGCTGTCGCCGACCCGCGTCGTGGTCTTTGGCAACTTCATGAACAACGACGGACTGCGCGCAGCGTTCCTGGACAAGTGCAAGGAGTATGACGACTCCTTCTTCTCGGAGGAGACGTTTGCGCTGGCACGCCACTC
>ONLO01000001.1 GCA_900318715.1 uncultured Eubacteriales bacterium
CATCCGCGGCGACTACGCCAAGGCATAAACCATTTTCATAAGGAAAAGCCCCCGGCACCATTTGCTTGGTGCAGGGGGCTTTCGTTATACAGTTGCCGCGTACTTGCCGACGCCATGCTTTCTGGCGTAGCTCCGCGCCAGGTAGATGAACGGCGTGTCCGCCAGGCTCGTCACCAGGAAGATGACGTAGCACGAGATGATGATGGATACGACGGTCTTCGTGTCGTAGACACCGGCGAAGGCGAAGATGTTGTACAGCACGGTGTTGATGAGCTGCGAGGTCAGTGTGGACCCGTTGTTGCGCAGCCACAGGAACCGCTCGGTCTGGCCGCCGTCGCGCTTGTTCGTCCAGTCCCAGATCTTGTGGAAAAACCAGACGTCAAAGTACTGGCAGATGACGTAGACCGCCATGCTGGAGAGGATGAGCCGCGGGGTGTTCGAGAAGATGGTGTGGATGGCCGGGGTGGCAAAGTCGCTTGCGGCGGGACGGTAGAACATCCAGGTTTGGCTGATGACCATGAAGCACAGCGAGGCGAAGAAGCCGACCATGACGGCTTTCCGGGACTCCTCCTTGCCGTAGATTTCACTCAGGATATCCGTGACCAGGAAGGTCGAGGCAAAAAGGACGTTGCCGAGGGTCATGTCCATGCCGAAGGCGTGTACCAGCATGAGGACCTCAATGTTCGCCGAAATGGTGCCAAGCACGGTCCAGAGGTACAGGCCGTCTTTTTTGAACAGCACAAACCCCAGAAAGAGGGCTCCGAAGATGAGCGGAATGCTCAGGATCAGAAGAAGTTCATTCATATTCTGTTTGCTCCTTAGTTTTGATAAGGCAGGATGGTTTCGAACTGCCGCAGAGTATTGTAGGGGAATTGCGGGGAAAACGCAAGTGGAATATAATAGAAAGCGACACTTTTCATTCAAAGGAGAACGAAACAATATGAGAATTGCAGTTACCTATGACAACGGAGAGGTATTCCAGCACTTCGGACACTCGGAGTTCTTTAAAGTTTATGAGGCGGAAGACGGCAAGGTCGTCTCCTCCGAAGTCATCGGGTCCGACGGACAGGGCCACGGTGCCCTGGCCACGCTGCTGGCCGGCAAGGGCATTGACGTGCTCATTTGCGGCGGCATTGGCGGCGGAGCGGTGAACGCGCTGAACGCGGCCGGCATTGAGCTGTGCGCAGGCCAATCCGGCAGCGCGGACGAAGCCGTAGAGGCCTATCTGCGCGGGGAACTGGAAAACTCCGGCGCCAACTGTGACCACCACGGGGAAGGCCATGAATGCGGCCACAGCCACGAGGACGGCCACGACTGCGGCGACTGCCACCACGGCCCCGTCATGGAGGGCAAGAACGTCGGCAAAAAAGTCCGGACGCATTACACCGGCACCTTCAATGACGGCGAAGTCTTTGACTCCTCCTATGAGCGGGGCGAGCCTCTGGAGTTCGTCTGCGGCATGGGCATGATGATTCCCGGCTTTGACAAGGCGGTTGCCAATATGGACGTCGGGGAGAAGGTCCAGGTCCACCTGATGCCGGAAGAGGCCTACGGTCCTTCGGACCCCAACGGCATTATGACCGTGCCGGTCAATGCCATCCAGCGGGGCGACGAGCTGAACGTTGGCATGCGCGTCTATCTGCAGAGTGCCGACGGCCGGCCGTTCCCGGTCCGGGTCGTTGCCAGAGACGCCGAAACCCTTACCTTCGACGCCAACCATGAAATGGCCGGCAAGGAACTGAACTTTGCCATTGAACTGGTGGAAGTTCTGGATTAACGCGGAAACCCCCTTCCGCAAAGGAGACCGTGAAATGAATTTTGAAACACTGGAGACCCGGCTGACCGGCTTGACCGGAAAAGAGCTGGCGGCGCTCGGCGCGGGCGAGGCATCCTTCCGCGAGTGCCTGGCGGCGGCCATCGGCGCCTTCCTGACCAACATGACCAAACACCCGGGCGGGCTGCCGTACACCTTCGGCCTTTTGACCCTGCCCGTTATGGGAAACACCTCCTGGGGCGATGTGAAATCTGCCAGGAAAAAGAACAAATCCATTCGTTTCCAGGGGGACCGGGAGACCCGGAAGGTCCTGCTGACCTATTACTACTGCCCGGAGCAGTACCGCCGGAACGACGGTAAGAAGCGCGTGGTCCTCATGTCCCACGGCTTCAACAGCGTGAGCACGTTCATGCTCCGCTACTGGCGGAATTATATGGAACTCGGCTACGACTGCGTCATCTTCGACCAGCGCGGCCACAAGAAGGCGGCGGACTACCTCTGCACCATGGGCGGCCGGGAGGCCTTTGACTTAGAGCAGATTGCCAAGTTCCTGCGGCAGGAGTACGGCGCGGATGCCATTGTCGGCATCCAGGGCGAATCCTACGGCTCGGCCACCGCATATCTGGCGCTGCCGGACACGTCCCGTTACACGGACTTCACGGTCTGTGACTGCGGGTACTCCAACATGGACGAACTGGCCCGCTGGATTGAGAAACTGCTCTTCTTCTACCCGGACAAAGAGGTCCTGGCGCGCCTCATTGACAAGATGTCTCTGGCGGCCGGATTCAAATTCTCGGATGTCAAACCCATCCGGGGTGTCCGGGACTGCCCGGCGAACTATCCGCTCCTCATGATCCACGGCGGCATTGACTTCTTCGTTCCGACGCACATGACGAAGGATATGTACGAAGCCAAAGAAGGCAAAAAGCAGATGAAGATTTATCCGCTGGCGTTCCACGCGCTCAGCCAGGCCCTGTACCGGAAGGACTACCATGACCTGGTCCAGGGCTTCCTGAAAGACAACGGGTTCGACTAATTTCATTTTCCGGAGGACATTATGGGAAACTACAGAGAGTATTTGAACGAACTGAAGAGCACGACACTCTTCCAGGACATTCCGGACGACGAGCTGATGAAACTCCTGGAAGTCATGCAGCCGCCCATCCGGGTCCGCAAGGCAGGCGAGCCCATGCCGGGTTTTGCCCCCGGCACCTTCAAAATGATTCTGCGCGCCACGCCGGAACAGGGCACGGTGCCGCGGCAGTTCAAGTATGACATGCCGAAGTTCGGCGAGCCCGGCATGCTGATGGCCGAAATTCCGGCGCTGTCGCGTATGGCCGAAGGGCTGCCGAAGAACAGCCGCCCGTCCGGCCCGCCCCACCCGCACAAGGACATAGACTACACGCTGGAAATGCTGGAGTTCACGCCGGAGATGATAACGAAGTTCTACATTGCGGACATTGCGGACGCACAGAGCACCATGCTCCGCAACTTCCTCGGCATTCTGGCCCAGAAAGTCTGTGACGTCCGCCACGAGCTGTTCCTCATCAAGGGCGGCCGTGACATGTTCCAGCGCCGCGACGAGACCCTGCAGGTCTTTGCCGGCGAGCTGTTCCGGGACGAGGTTCTGCGCGCCGTTCAGATCTGGAACCTGGACCACCCGGACCTCCAGGCGGAGCTCCGTCCGCTGGAAGAGCTGGCGGAGCGCAGCGACGTCATTGTCGACAGCGAAGGCGCCCGCGTTTCGGGCTCCGTGAAGTTCGTCCGGCAGGCGCCTGCCTTCCTGGAACTCCTGAAAAAGGTCTAACAAGAAAAAGAGAGCCGCCTTCGGGCGGCTCTTGTTTTATGGTTTGCAGTAGGTTTTCAAGGCGTCAAGGAAGTGCCCGGCAATGGGGGTGAAGACCTGGTTCTTTTTCCAGATGATGTAGACCGGGTTCTCCAGGACCGGGGAGAGAGGTCGGAAGACGAGGCCGCTGCCGGGCTCCGTCCCAATGAGGTGGTCCAGCGTCAGCAGGTAGCCGAGGCCCTCCCGGGTGAAGACCGACCCGTTGTAGGCCAGGCGGAACGTTCCGGCAAAGGTGAGGTCGTTCATCCTGCCCCCGCACCACCGCGGGAAGTCCGCAGCAATGGACTGCTCGGAGGCAAAGAGGGGAAGACCGACGAGGTCATCCACTGTAATGGATTCCTTTTTGGCCAGCGGGTCATCATCCGGCATGAGGAGTCCCCAGATATCCTTTTCCGACAGCAGAAGGCCGTTGTATTTGGTATAGTCCGGCTCTTCCACGAGGACAGCGAAGTCGAGGATGCCTTTATCCAGCTTTTCCGTGACCTGTTCGGTGTCACCGCTTGTGATGTGGTATCGGAAGTCCGGGTAGGCGGTTACAAATTCCTTGATGACCCGGGCCAGATGCCGGATCTGCCATGACTCGGCCAGTCCGAAGTAGACGTCTCCGCCGGTAATGTCATTCATGCTCTGGAATTCGGATGAGATTTTGTCGGCCATTTCCAGAAGGTCGGCCGCACGCTTGCGGAGAAGGATGCCATCATCCGTCAGCTGGATGTTAAAACTGTGCCGAACAAACAGCTTCTTGCCGAGTTCGTCTTCCAGGGACTTCATGGCCTTGGACAGCGTCGGCTGGGTGACGTGCAGCTGTTCGGCGGCACGGGTCATATTTTCTTCGCGCGCCACGGCGGCAAAGTAACGAAGGGTTCGGATTTCCATCATTTACCTCCCGGATTCCAATGTTGGTTTCATTCTATCACATGACATTCAATTAATGAATATCATGACATGAAGAACAACTATTAGCGAATATCACGTGCCTTATTATAATAGAAGTGAACGAAACAAATCATCATTTATTATGAGCCGATTTCAGGAGGATATATCATGCAGAACCGGAACCTTGTAACCGAATGGGATAAGACCTTCCCGAAAAGTGAACACGTCGACCACAGCAAAGTGACATTCTGCAACCGTTATGGCATTGCGCTTGCGGCGGACTTATATGCACCGAAGAATGCGGATGGAAAACTGCCGGCCCTTGCGGTCAGTGGACCCTTTGGCGCCGTCAAAGAGCAGGCATCCGGGCTCTATGCACAGACCATGGCGGAGCGGGGTTTCCTGACGCTTGCGTTTGACCCTTCTTATACTGGAGAGAGCGGCGGCGAACCCAGAAATGTGGCGTCGCCCGACATCAACACGGAAGACTTTCAGGCAGCGGTGGATTTTCTGTCGGTTTGTGACAAAGCCGATCCGGACCGCATTGGACTCATCGGCATCTGCGGATTCGGCGGCATGGCGCTGAATGCGGCTTCCCTTGACACCAGAATCAAAGCCACGGTGACGTCCACCATGTACAATATGAGCCGGATCAGTGCCAACGGTTATTTCGATGCCGATGACAACGAGGAAGCACGCTATGCCGCCAAAACGGCGATGAACGCACAGCGGACGGCGGACTATCAAAGCGGCACTTACGCTTCGGCCGGTGCACTGCCGGATGATTACCCCGAAGGGGCCCCGCAGTTCCTGAAGGACTACATTGACTACTACCGCAGACCGCGCGGCTTCCATCCCCGTTCGCAGGGTGAAGGAAAGGGCTGGAATGTGACCGGCTGTATGTCGTTTCTCAATCAGCCCATCTGCAATTACACGAACGAGATCCGGAGCGCCGTCCTCATGATCCATGGCGAAAAGGCACACTCTCTGTATTTCAGCCAGGATGAATTCAAGAAGATGACGACCGACTCCGAATTTGCAGACAACAAGGAACTCATGATCATTCCGGATGCAGTTCACACCGACCTCTACGACGGCGGGGACAAGAACTATATTCCGTGGGATAAGCTCGAGGGTTTCTTTTACCAGTATCTGAAGTAATGGAGTGAGCAACATGATTCAAAAGATACTGGCGCTTCTGATGATGCTGACAATGCTGCTGGGTATGACGGCGTGCGGAACGGACGGCTCCCGGGAGCAGGTCCCGGAAGCCGGGCCGGACGCGCAGACGGAACCGGCCGGCCAAGCGGAGGAGGAGAGGGAAGGTATGATACGTGTGACCGCAGGGAAACACTCCTTCTGGGTGAAGCTGGAGGACAATGAGTCTGCACAGGCGCTCCGGGACTATCTGTCCGACGGAGACAAAACCATTCCGGCCGAAAACTACGGAGGGTTTGAGAAGGTCTGCCGCCTTGGAAAGACCATCCCGGCAAACGACCGGCAGACCTTGGCTGCGGCCGGAGACGTCATGCTCTACAACGGAACCCAGATCGTCTTTTTCTACGGCTCCAATTCCTGGAGCTACACCAGACTCGGTCAAGCGGAAGGCCTGTCCGCGGAGGAACTGGAACAGATCCTGAGCGGACCGGAGACAGAACTGACGCTCAGCCTGCTGAACGAAGGAACCACTGAAAGCAGCCGATGACATGGGCTATGCGGTATAAAAAAAGAGCCGTCTCGGACGGCTCTTTTTTTGCAGCAGGATGTTAATCCGGCTTTTTGCGGTGGTCGGTATTCTCGGTGTAGCGGTTGATCATCCAGTCGCGTCCGAGTTTGACGGCCGGGAGTTTTCCACGGCTGGCTTTCTGACGCGCCGTGGCCGGATCAATTCCGACTCTCTCGGCCCATTCCTTGAGCGGAATGAGGTTCATCCGGCTTTCAAACCAATAATCGGATTCGAATTCCGGATCCAGGTAATAGTCGACTTCGGTCTGAACCAGGTCAATGGTCTGATCCAGAGCGTCTCGTTGTTTGGTGTCCAGTTGGTCCCAGATGTTGGTGCGGATCATGACCAGCATCCGGAAGGTCACGCTGAGTTCGTCGGTGCGGGAAAAGATGTCGTTGGTCTCTGCCCAGTTTTTCAGCCAGTCGGTCGGAAAACTGTACTTGTCTAAGTTCGTGGCCATGGAAAAGCTCCTTTCTAAAGATTTTTCATCCAATCACAATCACAAACTGAAAGGAGAACTGTTAGTCCTTCTTTCACCTTCATAATACTACGTTAAAGTAGGACTAACAACCACAAAATACTCCGCACGCGTAGTTTTGTAATGGGCTACAAAAACCGAACAAGTTTTCTTGTGAATATGATGAGTACCTATGTCACACAGGGCTCAGCGGCCCTGAAAGGCACCGGTCTGGCGCTCCCAGAGGCCGGCGTATTCTTTGCCGTTCCGGATGAGTTCGTCGTGTGTGCCGCTCTCAAGGATTTCGCCGTCTTTGAGGACGACGATCCGGTCCAGGCGGGAGACCGTGGACAGCCGGTGCGCAATGACAATGGAGGTCCGGCCCTCCATCAGATTGGCCAGGGCGTCCTGGATCATGCGTTCGCTCTCGGAGTCCAGCGCACTGGTGGCTTCGTCCAGGACGAGGATGGGCGCGTTGGTGAGGATGGCGCGGGCAATGGCAATGCGCTGCCGCTGTCCGCCGGAGAGCTTCACGCCGCGCTCGCCGGTAATGGTGTCAAAGCCGTCCGGGAGCTTCTGGATGAACTCGGTGGCGTTGGCCTTTTCGGCCGCCGCCCGGATTTCCTCCATGGCGGCGTCCGGCCGGCCGTACGCAATGTTCTCGGCAATGGTCCGGTGGAACAGGAGCGGTTCCTGCGGCACGTACGCAATCTGCCGGCGGAGCGACACCTGAGTGACGTTCGAAATGTCCTGCCCGTCAATGCAGATGGTTCCCTCCTGAATGTCCTCCAGCCGGAGCAGGAGTTTGGTGAGGGTGGTCTTGCCGGAGCCGGAGCGCCCGACGAGGCCAATGCGTTCACCGGGTTCAATGGTCATGGAGAAGTCCTCGAAAATGTTCTCCCGGGTGCCGGCCGCGGCGCCGCCTGCGGGCTCTTCGCCCGGGTCGGCGTCTTCGGTCCGGCCGTCCGTGTAACGGAAGCGCAGGTTCCGGAAGGTAATTTTTCCCTCAGTGACTTCAAGATCCACCGCATCCTCGGCGTCATCGACCAGTCTCGGCTCGTCGAGGTTCTGGGTCATTTCGGCTGCATCGCCAAAGGCACGGTTGATGACGGTCATGGTCTGGTTGATCATGTTGAAGCGCAGGGTCAGGTTGTGGGTGTAGGAGAAAATCAGCACCAGGGTGCCGGCGCTGATGCCGTACCAGGCGTTTCCGCCGGCCACAAATATGGTCTGGATGACCATGATGATGACAATGATGCCGGCTGCCACGGAGGCGCTGAGCAGGGTGGCGTGCATCCGCTTGGAGTCGGCGGCCCGGACCTCTTTGTTGGCTTTGGTGAAGAGCCCCTTTTCGTAGGCCTCCCGGCCGGAAGTCTTGACCGCAAGAATATTGGTAATACTGTCGCTCAGCTCACCGGAAAGCCGGTTCTGGGCGCTGGCGGCCACCTCGTTCCGGGGCAGGGTGCGGCGGAACAGCAGCCACACCACAACGACATAGACGACCAGAATGGCAGTCAGGATGACCACATAAAGAGGCACCAGAGGAGCCAGAAGGACAATGGTCAGAATGGTCGACGAGATCAGCGGAACCAGAGAGTAGTTGAAGAGTTCTACCAGCGAGGAGTAGGCGTTCGTGAACTTGGAGGTCTGGCTGACCAGGGCGCCGCCGAAACGGCTGTTGTGAAAGGTCATGCTCTGGTTGGAAAGGGAGTCGAACACGAGGGTGGAAAGGTCATAGTAGCCGAGGATCTCGAGCTTCCAGACGGCGTAGTCCTGAAGTTTCGAGCAGATCTGCCCGACCAGATTCGCCACCACCAGCAGAACAATGTACGGCAGAAAGGTGGAAAATACCTGGTCCGCCGCAACGCCGCCTTCCGCCACCCGGTCAATAATCTTTGACACGGCCTGCGCGTTCAGAAAGGTCAGGCAGTAGGCATAGCCAAAGGACGCCAGAATGCCCATGAGGAAATAGGGCCAGTGTTTCATGACCGTCTTTCTATAGTAATATAACGTTCTTGCAGCCGTACTTCGGCTCATTGGTTTTCCAGTCTTCATGATTCCATTATTTCAGCAGCGGGTTGTTTTCGTTGAAGAACGTCAGGAGGTCCGCAAAGAACTGGTCCCGGACCTTCCGCTCTCCAAAGGGTTCGTGCATGGAGTTTTGATAAAGATGCAGCTCCGTCTTTCGTCCGGCGGCTTCCAGGTCGCGGTGGACCATGCCTGGGCCTTTCCCGAGGAAGCCGGGAATGTCCCACCGGCCGCAGCCGTGGTGATACACCGTGTCGGCCGGAACCTTTTCCGCCCAGCCTTTCTGGTCGGCCAGAACAAAGGTGCTGAGTGCCTTCACAACAAACGTGACCAGGTTGAAAAGGGTGGCTCCGCCGCTGTAGGGGTCGTTGATATAGTCTTTGATATGCTGCTGGTCAAAGGACAGCCAGAAGAACAGGATGCGCTTTATAATGGGCGGGTGCTGGCCGTAATCCTGATACGTATAGGTTGCCCGGCGCTTGGCCAGATCCTTTTTATAGTTGGTCAGAAGGCGCCCCAGCAGATTGGCCGGGACAATGAGCTTGTGGCCGAAGGCGGGCAGGTGGGAGTCCGCCGAGAAGAAACAGCCTTGAAAGTCGACCTGGCCGGCGTACATGGCAAGGAAGGCGCGCATCATGACAGACCCCATGCTGTGGCTGTAGGAAAAATACGGCAGCTCCGGATGTTCCGCATGGAGGCGCTGATATAAGGTGAGCATGTCCTTCCAGATGGCTTTGTTGGTGTCATCCGGGGTAATGCCGGTACAGCCGGGGCCGGCCGTTTTTCCGTGGCCGAGGAGGTCCATGCCGGTACAGATGTAGCCGTTTTCCGTCAGGAAGGAAATGAGGTCTTCAAACCCTTCCATGTGTTCGGACAGGCCGTGGGTAATCTGCACGATTCCGACGGGTTCCCGGCGTTCATCCTGGTAACAGAAGGCATGGATATCAACCGGTTCCTTGGATGCGGACGGGAAAGTGAACTCCGTTTTTTTCATGGTCATACAAACCTCCTTTTATTTTGACAAAAGTATAACATATTTCTTGACAACGCTTCTACCGGGTGGTATAACGAAATTGAAAGTGATATCAATTTGATATCGTTTTAATTCATCGGGCGTGTAAGCCGCCCGGAAAGGATGTTTGTTATGACCGAAAAAATCTACACCGAGAAGAAACTCGGTATGCTGATGATCTTTGTCATTATCCTGATGTTCCTGGTCTCCATTGCCCTGTTCGGCTTTGGCATGGCCTTCGGCGGCGGCGGATTCCTGGCCGCCGTTCTGGGCGTCCTCCTCTTTGTGGCGGCGTGCTTCATGCCGGCCGGCCTCAAGATCCTCAAACCCCAGGAGGCCCTGGTCCTGACCCTGTTCGGCAAGTACAAGGGCACCATCAAGGGCGAAGGCTTCTACTTTGTCAACCCGTTCTGCGTGGCCATCAACCCGGCGCAGTACACCCAGCTCGGACAGTCCGGCGACGTTGCCGCCACGGACAACAAGCTGGTGAAAGCTCTGGCCGGCAGCGCCAAGAAGACCGACGACCCCATGGAAGGGGCGTCCAAGAAGCTCTCCCTCAAAGTCATGACCCTCAGCAACTCCAAGCAGAAGGTCAACGACGCGCTCGGCAACCCGGTGGAAGTCGGCATTGCCGTCATGTGGAAAATCAACGACACCGCCAAGGCCGTCTTCAACGTCGACAACTACAAGGAATACCTGTCCCTGCAGTGCGACACCGCGGTCCGGAACATTGTCAAAATCTACCCCTATGACGTGGCCGAAAACATTGACACCACCGGCGACGGCACGGCGGACGACGGCAGCCTGCGCGGCTCCTCCGAGCTCGTGGCCGGCCGGATCAAAGAGGAAATCCAGCGCAAAGTGGAAGACGCCGGCCTGACCATTGTGGATGCCCGCATTACCCACCTTGCCTATGCCCCGGAAATTGCCGCCGCCATGCTGCAGCGCCAGCAGGCCGCCGCCATTGTCGATGCCCGGAAACTCATTGTGGACGGCGCCGTCGGCATGGTGGAAATGGCCCTGGACCGGCTCAGCGAAAAAGAGATTGTCGACCTGGACGAAGAGCGCAAGGCCGCCATGGTCTCCAACCTCATGGTCGTTCTCTGCGGCAACAAGGATGCCCAGCCCATTGTCAACTCCGGCTCCCTGTATTAAGGGCAGCCTGAGCGGAATGAAATGAAAGCAGGCCCTTATTATGGCTGAGAAAAAACAGGTGCCGCTGCGGCTGAACGCCAAACTCTACGACCAGATTGCGGCGTGGGCGGAGGACGACTTCCGCTCGGTCAACGGGCAGATTGAGTATCTGCTGACCGAGTGCGTCCGCCAGCGCAAGAAGGACGGCAAGTACGTCTCCGAACACCTGGACGAACCCCCGGAACTGGATATTACGTAAAAAAAGAAGCCCGGCAGCGCCGGGCTTTCTTTTTTTGTTTAGTGGATCTTTTTGCCGATCTTGTAGAGGCGGGTGGCGTTGATTTCCAGCTGGCGGCGGGAGACCACATGGTTCTTCAGGCCCTCCAGCATGTTCTTGTAGTCGGCCGAACTGCCGGGCATGAAGATGTCGCCGCCGGCGGCTGCCATCTTGGCAGGCTGCGGGGCCGGGTACTTGCCGCCCGAATTCATGATGGAGATCATCCAGTCGGTCATGACGACGCCGGAGAATCCGAATTCGCTGCGCAGGACGTCTTCAATGAGGCCGCGGTGCTCTTCGGTATGCGTGCCGTTGAGCAGGTTGTACGAGGTCATGACGGCGCCCGGATTTCCCTCCCGGACGGCAATGCCGAAGCCGCGGAGGTAAATTTCCCGCATGGCGCGTTCGGAGACGTGGGAGTTGTTCTTGTACCGGTTGGTCTCCTGGTTATTGGCCGCGTAGTGCTTGAGCGTGACGTACCGGCCTTCGTGGGCCTGGACGCCGCGGGTAATGGCCGCCGCAATCTTGCCGGCCACCAGCGGGTCCTCCGAATAGTATTCGAAGTTCCGGCCGCAGAGGATGCTGCGGTGGATGTTGAGCGCGGGCGCCAGCCAGAAGTCCACGTCGTAGGCTTCCATTTCGCTGCCGACGACGTCTCCGCACTGCTCGGCAAGTTCCGGGTTGAAGGACTGGGCCAGGGCCGTGCCGATGGGAATCATGGCGCAGATCTGCTCCCGGATGTCCGCGCCGGCGGGCGGCTCTTTGTCCACGAGTTTCTTAATGAGGTTCATGAGCTTCTTCGGCACCATGCCCTCAATAATCTGGAGCATGTCGTTGCCGACCGGGTGAATGCCCTTCTCGTCCTTGTAGTACTTCATGCTGATGCGCAGACCGGCGGGGCCGTCGGCGCAGACCGGGCTCGGGAAGCCTTTGGCCTCGTTGTGGGCGGAGAAGTCACCGGCGGCGCCGGCCACTTTGGCGCTGGCGTTGCCGACAATGGAGAGCGGGTTCTTCGAGAACTGGCCAATGCCGGTGTGGCAGAGGTCTTCGTCGGACAGGGAGGCGACGAACGGGTCAATGTCGTAGTCCGGATTGTAGTCCGTCTTCACGCAGGGGAACGCGGCCGGATCCACGGCAAGGCGCGGGGCATCCGCGGGGACGTCCGCTTTAACGCCCTTGGCTTTCCAGTCGTCGAAGCCGCAGTAGCCGAGGGTGTTGCGGCACGTCCGGACGGTCACCGTCTCCGGCAGCTGCAGGACCGCAGCCACCGTGGTGTCGGCGCTGGAGGTTCCGACGCGGACGACATAGTCGCCGGCCTCGAGGATCCAGGACGAGGTGTCCGTGTCATAGGAGGCCAGGTCGGCCAAATCAAAGCTGACCTTCGGGCGGCAGGATTTGCCGGGGGCCAGTTCCTTGGTCTTCACGAATGCCGCCAGGGACTGATACGGCTGGTCCAGCTTGCCGGCCGGCGCCGAGACGTAGACCTGGACGACTTCCTTGCCGGGGAACTTGCCGGTGTTCTTGACGTTGCCGGTGACGGTCACGGTGACAACGGTACCCTTGACCGAAACGGCGGATTTGCCCATGGAGAAGTCCGTGTAGGTCAGGCCGTAGCCGAACGGGAACAGCGCCTTCCGGCCGGTCGAGTCGAAGTAGCGGTAGCCGACGTAGATGCCTTCTTTGTAATAGGTGTCGTCCTTGTCGCCGAAGCTGCCGACGGCACAGTAGTCCTTCCAGGCGCTCCAGGTCGTGGCCAGTTTGCCGCCGGGGACGCTCCTGCCGAGCAGGATGTCGGCCAGGATGTCGCCGGACTGGGCGCCGAGCTGGGAGAACACCAGGATATTCTTAATGTCGGTCAGGCCGGACAGATCCACCGGACCGCCGACGTTCAAGACCAGCATGAATTTCTCATACTTCTCATTGAGCGCGCGGATGTCGCGCAGCTCGGTATCCGTCAGGAGAACGTCGCCTTTTTCCGGCAGACGGTCGCTGCCTTCGCCGGAGATGCGGGATAACACGTAGACGGCTGCATCGCCCGGGTAGTTCAGCGAAAGGTTGTAGTCCGGTTCCGGCATGACCGCACCGAGGAAGTTGGAAATCATGTTGCCGATGTCTTTCAGCTGGGCTCTCTGCCAGGCCGCACGGGCCTCTTCCTTGGTCTTGTCATAGGCGTCCAGCCACGCCGTCGAGGTAATGCGGAAGCCGTTCTTCTTCAGGCCGTCCTCAATGCCGACGACGGTCTTGGAGTAGACGTTGCCCGAGCCGGTGCCGCCGCGGATGGTGTTCCGGGCACCGTTGCCGAAGAGGGCAAGGTCACAAGGCTGCTCCAGCGGGAAGTTTCCGTCCTTCTTCAGGAGCAGAGTGCACTCCGGCGCCAGGGCACGGACCGTTGCCGTGTTTTTCATTTCCAGGGTCAGTTCGCTCATTTGGATTTCCTCCTGTAACAGTGAATTAGATGGTACCGTCTTCCACGGGGAAGGGGAGCAGGTCGAGGATCTGGGTCTGCTTGTCTATGCCGCGATACACTTCAATCAGCTTAAGGCCACGCTCCGTCAGCTGGAAGACACCGCGTTCCGTCACGTACAGCACGCGCTGTCCGTTCTTCATGGCCCGCTTGGCCGAGAAGCTCATGCTCCGGACCTCCGGGACGAACTTGGGAATGGATCCTTCTTCCAGAATGGTGACGCGGTCTTTTTCGCGGGCAATGGAAAGCCCTTTGGTGTTGAAGGTCAGGCAGAAGACCACCGTGGGGGTCTTCGCCGTAATGTTGGCGAACCCGCCGATGCCGGAGAAGTTCTTCGGTCCCTTGTGGGCGTTGACGTTGCCGTACTGGTCGACTTCAAAGGCGCCCATGAAACAGATGTCCAGGCCGCCGTTGTCGTAGAGGTCGAACATGTTGGCCATATCAATGACGCAGTTGGCGCCGATGGTGGCACCGAAGACGGTGCCGGAGGCCGGAAAGCCGCCAATGCCGCCGGACTCGACGGTAATGGTAATGTTCTCCAGGATGCCGCTCTTCCGGGCATACTTGGAAACGGTCTCGGGAATGCCGATGCCGATGTTGACAATGTCGTCTTCCTTCAGCTCCCGCGCGGCGCGTTTGCCGATGACATTGTAGACCGGGTTGGTCTTGGTGCGCACGTTGCTGATTTCGTCAATCATGTCGTACCAGCCCTTCCACTCCCGGTACGGAATCTGGAAGGAACCGGTGAGGGCGGTGTAGGCCACCGGCCGTTCCTCCGGATCGGTGACGACAATGACGTCCACCAGACAGCCGGGAATAATGGTGTTACGCGGCCGGGACGGGGTGACCACCCGGCGGTCGACCTGGACAATGACCTTGCCGCCGTTGGCCTTGACCGCCTGGCAGATGGAGAGGGCGTCGCCCGACATGTACATGTCGTCAAAGGAGACGTTGCCGTGCGGGTCCACGGCGGTGCCCTTGATGAGAGCCACGTTCAGCTTCGGCAGTTCGTAGTAGAGGAACTCGTGGCCGTCAATTTCGACGAGGCGGACGAGATCCGGGTCTTTGGAAATGTTGTTGATGCCGGGGCCCTCGCGGCGCGGGTCGACGAAGATGTCGAGGCCGACGCGGGACAGGGCGCCCGGAACGCCGCTGGCCTGTGCCCGGATGGCGTGGGAAATGCAGCCGAGCGGCAGATTGTAGGCTTCAAACCGGTCTTCCAGAACCAGCTTTTTGGTGCTGGGCATGGCGCCGAAGTGGCCGCAGATGAGCTTGCTGACGGCTCCGTCCCGGATGTACCCCTCGGCGCTGCGGTCCTCGTCCCACACGCCGAACCCGGCGCTGGAGACCAGCGTCAGGTTGGAGGGCGAACCGCTGTCATTGAACCGGCGGCCAATGGCCTCGTGCAGCTCAATGGGGTTCTCAATGCCGACAAAGGAGTTTACGCAGATGACGTCTCCGTCCCGGATGAGCGAAGCCGCCTGATCCGGCGTCATGACTTGAAACATGGGAAAGCCTCCCCTAAGTACTTAAATATATAGTGCATTCTATTTTAACCGTATTCTTGGAATACGGCAATAAAAAAGTACAGCCCCCCGGGGAGGGCTGTACAGAGATTTATTCGGCGCACTTGTACTGAAGGTGCTCCCAGCGCTTGTCGACCTCCGCCTGGAAGTCGGCAATGAGATCTTCGTTGCCGGGTTTGAAGAGGTGCTTGAAGCGGCCCTGGGTCCGGAGGAAGTCCTCAATGGGAAGCTTGTTCTTCGGTTCATAGGTCAGGGACCACTTGCCGTTTTCCACTTCGAAGAGCGGCCAGTAGCAGGTCTCAACGGCCATCTTGCAGATGGTCATAATGTCGGACGGGTCATACCGCCAGCCGCGCGGGCACGGCGCCATTATGTTCAGGAAGGCCGGGCCCTCCGTGTAAATGGCTTTTTCGGCCTTCTTGTGAAGGTCCGAGAAGTTGCCGATAAAGGTGCTCTGTCCGACATACGGAATGTTGTGACTGGCCATAATGTCCGCCAGGTCTTTCCGGCACTGGACTTTGCCGTCGGACTCGGTGCCGACCGGCGTGGTCGTGGTGTCCGCGTACTTCGGGGTGGCCGAGGAACGCTGGATGCCGGTGTTCATGTAAGCGCCGTTGTCGTAACAGACATAGACCATGTCGTGGCCGCGCTCCATGGCGCCGGACAGGGACTGGAAACCAATGTCGTACGTGCCGCCGTCGCCGCCGAAGGCAATGAACTTGAAGTTCGCATCTTCCGGCAGACGGCCGCGCTTTTTCAGTGCATTGTACGCGGTCTCCACACCGGACAGGGTGGCGCCCGCATTCTCGAAAGCGTTGTGAATGTAGCTGTCTTCGAATGCCACGTACGGATACATGAAGGTGGAGACCTCCATGCAGCCGGTGGCGTTGCCGATGACGGCATAGTCGCCTTCGTGCAGCGCACGGAGGACCGCACGGGCCGCAATGGTGCCGCCGCAGCCGGGGCACATCCGGTGACCGCCGGCGAGCCGCTCGGGCTTGCTCATGACTTCTTTGAAATTATATGCTGCCACGGTGCTCACCCCCTCAGTCCTACGTACTGGTACTGTTCAATTTCTTTGCCGTTCTCCACGCCGTCTTTCAGTTCGTTAAAGACGGCGGCAGCGTCGTCGGTCGTGAAGTCCCGTCCGCCGAGGCCGTAGATGTAGTTAATGGCCAGAACATCCGAGTGGTTCCGGTACAGTCCGGCGGTGACTTCCGAGCCGAGGACACCGGCCTGGCCGTTGTACGACTCGGCGCGGTCCATAATGGCAACGGCTTTGCAGTTCTTCAGGGCTTCGGCAATTTCCTTCTCCGGGAACGGACGGAAGACGCGAAGCTTGAGAACGCCGGCTTTCACGCCCTGCTCGCGCAGCTGGTCGACCGCGTCTTTGGCGGTGCCGGCGGCGGAGCCGATGAGCAGCATGACATAGTCGGCATCTTCGGTGCGGTACTCCTCAAAGAGGCCGTACTGGCGGCCGGAGACCCTGGCAAACTCATCCGCTACGTCAAGGATGACCTGCTTGGCGTTCTCCATGGCCACGCGCTGAGCCTTGCGGGCTTCCATGACGTATTCGGTCACGGCATACGGGCCGACCGCCATGGGCTTGCCGGGGTTCAGCAGGTACTCTTCCGGCGTATAGGTGCCGACGAATTCCTGAACGGGTTCGTCGGGCAGCAGCGAAATGTTCTGGACGCCGTGGCTGATGATGAAGCCGTCCTGGCAGATCATGACCGGCAGGCGGACATCGTCGTGCTCGGCAATGCGGTACGCCTGCAGGAAGTTGTCGTAGACCTCCTGGTTGTTCTCGGCGTAAATCTGGATCCAGCCGGTGTCCCGGGCGCCCATGCTGTCCGTGTGGTCACAGTTGATGTTGATGGGGCCGGACAGGGTCCGGTTGACCAGCGCCAGGACAATGGGAAGGCGGTTGGACGCGGCCAGAAGCAGCTCCTCCCACATGAGGGCAAGACCGGCCGACGACGTGGCGGTCAGGGAGCGGGCGCCGGCGGATTCAGCGCCGACGGCGGCGCTCATGGCAGAGTGTTCGCTCTCCACCGGAATGAATTCGGTTTCCATTTCGCCGTTGGCAATGTAGCTGGAGACCAGCTGCGGAATTTCCGTGGACGGCGTAATGGGGAAGGCCGGCATGACGTCCGGGTTGACCTGCTTGATGGCGTAGGCAACGGCCTCGTTTCCGGACATGCGGTCAGGGATGGATTTTACACTCATGGTTCCACACCCTCCTTCATTTCAATGGCACCGAAGGGACAGACCTTGGCGCAGATGCCGCAGCCCTTACAGTGGTCGTAGTCAAAGTCCAGGCGCTTGCCGTCCATGACCGGAATACTGCTGTCGGGGCAGCAGGGGGCACAGAGCAGGCACTGTTTGCAGTTCTGTTCCAGGAAGATCGGCGTGTTGTTTCTCCATTCGCCGGTGTTGAACTCCTTGGACGTGCCGCCGGCGTAGATGTGCATGCCGGTGGTCAGCTCCTGGTAAGGAGTCTTTTCGTTGATCTTGCTGATATCGGTTCTCACGCGTCGGCACCTCCCACCTCGGCAAAGGCCATTTCCAGGGCCTTCATGTTGCCGTCAATGACTTCGGGTTTCTTGGCGAATTTGTGCTCATAGGATGTGCGCATTTCCTTCATGAACTCGTCTTTCTGCATGAAGGCGGTGGCATAGACGACGGCGGCCAGCATGGGCGAGTTCGGGAAGTTCCGGCCGAGGGCCTCTTCCGAAATGCGCCGGGCGTCAAGCGTAATAATACGTCCTTTGTAGTCCGGGACCAGCGGGCGGATGTCGTCCGGGGCCTTCGGGGTGTTGACAATGAGGGCGCCGTCTTCCTTGAGACCGGCACAGACGTCCACGGACTCCAGAAGGGTCTCGTCGACGACGGCAACATAGTCCGGGTAGTAGATGTTGGAGTGAACACGGATTTCCTGGTCACTGATCCGGTTGTAGGCCGTAATGGGGGCGCCGGAGCGCTCCGGGCCGTATTCCGGGAAGCCCTGGACCTGTTTTCCGAATTTGAAGGCAACGTCGGCAAGCAGCAGAGCCGCCGTTTTGGCGCCCTGTCCGCCGCGGCCGTGCCAGCGGATTTCAATGGTTTTCATAGTAAACCCTCTTCCCAAAAACGTAATTCGTTAAATGGATGAACTGGATTATTATACTGCTTTGTTCCCTTAATTGAAATAAGAAAATAAAAAAAGTCCCGTACAAGTTCCTTGCACGGGATTCCGAAGCAGGCAAAGGTCCGGATTGTTTTGCGTATCCGGCCCGGCTGATGTAAGATAGATTAGACTCATTCAACCATTCTCTGTTCAGGAGGCAACACATGAACTTTTCCCGCCGTCTCGGCCGCTTTGAAGACGAAATCTTTGCGGCCCTCAACGACCGCAAGGTGGAACTGGAAGCGCAGGGGAGGATCCTCTACAACCTGAGCGTCGGCACGCCGGATTTCGAGCCGGCGCCGCACATACGGAAAGCGCTGACGGATGCGGCTGCGAACCCGAAGAACTGGGGCTACTCCCTGCGGGACATCCCGGAACTGCTGGATGCCGTTGCAGCCTATTACCAAAGACGGTTCGGCGTCTCCATTGGACCCGAAAACATCTGCAGCTGCTACGGCAGCCAGGAGGGCATGGGCCACATTGGCCTAGTGCTGTGTGACGAGGGCGATGTAGTTCTCCTGCCAACCCCATGCTACCCCGTGTTCATTGCAGGGGCAAAAATGGCCGGAGCGGACATCCACTATTACCCCATGCTCCGGGAAAACGATTTCCTGCCGGATGTCTCGCTCATTCCGGCGGACGTGGCGGACAAGGCCAAATACATGGTCGTGTCCCTGCCGTCCAACCCCATGGGCAGCGTCGGCACGCCGGAGGTCTACCGGGAACTCATTGCGTTTGCCAAAGAGCACGACATCCTGTTGCTGCACGACAACGCGTACAGCGACATCATCTTCGACGGCGTCAAAGGCGGCAGCTTCTTAGCCTATGACGGCGCCATGGACATCGGCTGCGAATTCTTCAGCCTGTCCAAGAGTTTCGACGTCACCGGCGCCCGGCTGAGTTTCCTTATCGGCCGTCCGGACGTCATTGCGGCGTTCCGGAAACTCCGCAGCCAGATTGACTTCGGCGTCTTCCTGCCGCTGCAGTACACCGCCATTGCGGCCCTCACCGGTCCGACGGACATGGTGGAGGAGCAGTGCCGGCAGTACCAGGCCCGCAGAGACGCCCTCTGCGGCGGCCTCCGGGACATCGGCTGGCCGGTGGAGGACAGCAAGGGAAGTATGTTCGTCTGGGCGCCCATCCCGAAGACCTATGAAAAGAGCATGGACTTCTGCCTGGACCTCATTGACAAGGCCAATGTCATCTGTACGCCGGGCGTCAGCTTCGGCCCCCTGGGCGAGGGCTACGTCCGCTTTGCCCTGGTCCTGCCTCCGGAAAAAATCCGGGAGGCGGTGGCCTCCATTGCGGCCAGCGGCATTCTGGAATAGGAGAGTTCGTATGATGAAAAAACTACTGGCGGTCCTGACCGCCGTCCTTCTGCTTCTGACGCTCGGTGCCTGCCGGTCGGAGCCGGACGAGGAGCAGGACATGCATACCAAAGACATCTTTGCTATGGACACCTACATGACGGTCAAGACCTACGGCAAAAACGGTGAAGAGGCGCTGACGCGTTCCGAAAAAGAAATCCATCGCCTGGACAAGCTGCTCTCGACCGGTTCGGCGTCCAGCGAAGTCGGCGCCATCAACGAAAAGGGCTCCGGCACGCTGTCGAAAGACGGCCGGGTCCTCCTGAAAAAGGCGCTGGAACTCTACGACATGACGGATGGCGCATTTGACGTCTCCATTTACCCGGTCATGAAGCTCTGGGGCTTCACGGACCAGGAGTACAAGGTGCCGAAGGACAGCCAGCTCCAGGAGGCGCTGGCCCTGGTAAATGCCGGGGACATTGTGTTTGACGCAAAGACCGGTGACGTTTCCTTTGCCAAAGACGGCATGGCCATGGACTTCGGCGGCATTGCCAAGGGGTACACGTCCCAGCGGCTGACCGAAATTATCAAAGACGCCGGCGTGGAGAGCGCGCTCATCAACCTCGGCGGAAACGTCCAGACGGTCGGCACGCGGCCGGACGGGTCGGACTGGCGGATCGGCATCCAGGCTCCGGACAACGAGGAGGATGTCATCGGCGGTATTGAAACGCACGACATGGCGGTCATCACGTCCGGCGGCTACGAGCGCTTCTTTGAAGAGGACGGCGTCCGGTACCACCACATCATAGACCCGTCGACCGGGTACCCGGCCGACAACGGCCTCACCTCCGTCACCATTGTCTGTGACGACGGGATGACGGCGGACGGCCTCTCCACGGCGCTCTTTGTCATGGGCAAAGAGAAGGCCATGGAATTCTGGAAGGCCCACAAGGACCTGTTCCAGTGCGTCCTGGTGGATGATGACGGAGCCCTGTACGTGTCGGAGGGACTCAAAGAGGGTTTCACCGCAATGGGCGGCCGCACCGCAACCTATTTCTAAACAATACCATTCGTTAAACGGCACGTTACGAATTTGGTTCTATACTTTTCAGACATTCGGATGTCCGGTTATTTCAAAAGAATCGGATGTCCGAATGTCATTTTGTATAACCGAACAACTGAACAGGTGTAAGAAAAGTAGAAATTTGACACTTGATGTTATTTGTCATTTCCATACCAGTCCGTTTAATGCATACTTTTAATTGGACCGAATTGTTACGGGCTTTTTCGGTGTCAATGAAACGATTCTTTTGAAAACGGAGGACAATATCATGCGTATTTGCAGACGCTTGCTCAGCGCCTTGTTAGCGCTTGTCATGCTTCTATCCCTTGGCGTTGCCGCGCTGGCGGAAGAGCTGGCCGTGCCGGCCGAAGAACCTCCCGCAGAGCGGTATTCTTACTACCCGAATTACGTTGCCATCGGCGACAGCGTCGGTTCCGGATTCGGGCTGCCGGACTACAACCGGGAGGGCAAACTCGTCATTGACTGCAGACGGGTCACAGACTCGTATCCGGATCTAGTGGGCGATGCAGTCGATGCCAAAAACGTCAGCCAGTTCCACCTCTGCGGCGCACGCACCGCAGACCTGCGGTATATGATGGATGAGAACTATGCCGCAGACTGGGTCCTGCTCGGCCAGGCGGCGTATCTGTCCGAAGGGGTCATTTCCAAAGAGCATCTGGATGAACTCCGGCCGAAGGTGCAGGACGCCATCCGGAACGCCGACCTCATTACGCTGGACTGCGGTCTCAACGACTGCTGGCTCCCGGTCATGGCCGCCATTTATGACATTGCGGATGAGGGCCGTTTGTTCGGCCGCGGACTGACCATTCCGGAGCGCGTCCAAAGAGAGGGCTCGCTGCTCGCCGTCATGGACAATGCGGCGTCGTTCCTGAATGCTTGGGCAGCCAACCCGCTTCGCTGGCCCGCCTACCTGTTCAAACTGATGGTCTCCCTGCAGAAGTGGGTGTTCGACTATCAGATCAACATCCGGGCCATGATTGCCAAAATCTTCCTGCTGAACCCGCACGCCACGCTGGTGGTCTGCGGCATGTACAACCCGGTGGAGAACTGGGGCGTGTTCCCGCTCCTGCACGACCAGCTCATTGAGCGGGTCCTGCAGCCGTACTACGACATGCTCAATCTGGCCAAGCGGACTGCGGTCGCCCTCTATCCGGGCGAAGCCGTCTTCATTGACATGAAGGGCGTGGAGCTCGTCTCCGACAGCTTCACCATTCCGCTGTTTGAAATGGTGACGCTGAACGACCGCGGCTACAACCCGCATCCGACCCCCGCCGGCTGCCGGGACCAGGCCCGCCGGATCCTGAACACCCTCAGTGTTCCGCAGACCGACCGCGTCATCGGCTGAACGCGAAGTATTTGTATAACAGGGCTCATCCATTCGGACGGGCTCTGTTATTCTGTTTTCGGATTTTACAAAACCTGCATTATGGTAAAGAAAGTATGATATAATTGAAAACAGCGAATACCGGACAACTCAAATACGAAAGGGGTCAAATAGAATTGAAACAGAATTACCATCTGGAACGACTCAACAACTATCCGTTCGTCATTTTCCACGGCTTTGCCGGCTACGGCGAGCAGGAGGGTATGAACAAGGTCATGCCGTATCTCGGCGTGTTCAACGTCAACGCCAAAAAGTTGTTTGCGGATTATGACACGGAGCTGTACATCCCGTCCATGAGCGGCGTTTCCAGCATGTGGGACCGCGCCTGCGAAATGTATGCTCAGATCAAGGGCGGAACCGTGGACTACGGGAAAGTCCATTCCGAAAAGTACGGCCATGAGCGCTACGGCCGGACCTTCCCGGGCTGTCTCCCGGACTGGGGCACCCTGGATGCCGAAGGAAAAATGCGGAAAATCAACGTCATCGGCCACAGCTTCGGCGGCCCGACGGTCCGCTTCTTCGTCAACATGATCATCAACGGCTGCCAGGAAGAAATTGACGGCACGCCGGAAGGCGAACTCTCCGAGTTCTTCAAGGGCGGCCATGACAACTGGATCCATTCCTGCACCACGTTCGCCGGCGCCAACGACGGCATTTCGTTCCTGTATGCCATTGAAAAAGTGGTCCCGCCGGTGGCAACCGCCGTTCTTCAGGGTCTTTCCTATATGGCCCAGATTCCGGCCGCTGCCAAGTTCTACGACCAGAACCTTGAGCAGTGGGGCATTACCCGGAAACTGCAGACCGGAGAACCCCGTGCCAGGAACTGGAAACAGCGGGTCCAGGATTACCTCTACTCCGGCGACTGCGTCCTGGATGACCTCTACATCCATAAATTCCGCGAGCGCTCCAAAGACTGGCAGCCCTCCGACAAGGTCTACTACTTCGCCTACTATGCCAGCAAGACCAAAGCCGACAAGAACGGCAACCAGAAAGCCCGCTGGGGCATGGATCCCATCATGTACTTCTTCTCCATTCCGGTCGGCAAGTTCGAAGGCTGCAAAGCGGACGAGAACCATGCGGAAATCGGCCCTGAGTGGAAAGAGAACGACGGTCTGGTCAACGTCATGTCCGGCCGTGCACCGCACAGCAAGCCCTGGACCGAGTGGACCGGCGACAAGGACCTGAAACCCGGTATCTGGTATCAGATGCCCATTGAGGACAAGGACCACATGTCCTACATGGGACTTCTGGAGTCGCGTGCGGACTATGCCATCTTCCTGTATGACCTGCTCCGCCGCATTGACAACCTCCCGTCCATTGACGAATAACCGAATAGGATTTGAAAAATGGCATTGATTCAATGCCATTTTTCTTTTAAGATATATCGAAACGTTTTTTACTCGAACTTTTTGAGGAGGACAAACATTATGGATGTCATGGAAATCAGAAGACCCGAAACCATGGAACGCATTACCACGCCGGAACTGGCGCAGGCGTTCATTGACGAGCAGATTGCTCTCATCAAAGAGCAGGTCGGGGACGGCAAAGTCCTCCTGGCCCTGTCCGGCGGCGTGGACTCGTCCGTCGTGGCGGCTCTCCTCATCAAGGCCATCGGCCAGCAGCTGGTCTGTGTCCATGTCAACCACGGCCTCCTTCGCAAAGGCGAGCCGGAGCAGGTCATCAAAGTCTTCCGGGACGAAATGAACGCCGACCTCGTCTATGTGGACGCAGTGGACCGTTTCCTGGACAAACTGGCCGGGGTCACGGACCCGGAGGAAAAACGCCACATCATCGGCAGCGAATTCATTGACGTCTTTGCCGACGAAGCGCGGAAACTCGACGGCATTCAGTTCCTGGCACAGGGCACTATCTGGCCCGACATCCTGGAGTCCGAGGCGGGCATCAAGGCCCACCACAACGCCGGCGGCCTGCCGGAGGACCTGCAGTTTGAACTGGTCGAACCGGTCCGCATCCTCTTCAAGGACGAAGTCCGCGTGGTCGGCAAACAGCTCGGCCTGCCGGACAACATGGTCTACCGTCAGCCGTTCCCGGGTCCGGGACTCGGTGTCCGCTGCCCGGGCGCCATTACCCGCGACCGTCTGGAAGCCGTTCGCGAATCCGACGCCATCCTGCGCGAAGAGTTTTCCAAAAACGGCCTGGAAGGCAAGGTCTGGCAGTACTTCACCGTCGTGCCGGACTTCAAGTCCACGGGCATTAAAGACGGCAAGCGCACCTTTGACTGGCCGTGCATCATCCGCGCCATCAACACCACGGACGTTGTGGAAGTCACCGTCGAACACCTCGACCCGGCTCTGATCGACCACATTGTCAAACGCATTACGACCGAGGTCCCGGGCATTAACCGCGTCCTCTTCGACTACACCCCGAAGCCCCCGGCAACGGTGGAATACGAATAAGAAACAACTTCACAGGCAGCGGGTCTGCCCGGCCAATTCGGTCCGGCAGACCCGTTTTTTCGTTCCCTAACGAAGAAACAAATGTTGAAAAAAAGTCCAAAACCATGTATAAATGAGACAAGGACAAGATGGAAAAAGTGAAACCGTGTGGGTATCCCGATCACAACTATTTTTTGAGAAAGGGAACGAAGCACCTATGAAGAATATGACTCGCTTACTCCGGAAAACGGCGGCCCTGCTGCTGGTTGCAGCATTACTGGCGTCGCTTACCGGACTCCAGGCGTTTGCCGCATCCGCCAAAAAGAAAGCGGCGAAGAAACCGCTGACCTATACCGTTATGGGCGACAGCATTGCCAATGGCTACGGCCTCTGGCGCAACGCGGACAATACCGACTGGACCCACCCCAAGGGAGACTACGTAAAAGGCGCCTACCCGGAATTGGTTGCCGAAGCGCTCGGCGTAGACCGGCAGCACCTGAACCTGCTCTGCCGCAGCGGATTCACCACCACGGAATACCTCCGGCTTCTGGACGACACCTATGAGTCGGAAATGTCCACGGAGGCTCTCCTCATCAGCAACTGCTTCCTTGGCATTCTGACCACCATGGGCTGGTCCGACCCGACGTACACCGACTTTAAAAACGCGTACTGTCCCATGTTCGAAGAAATGCGAAAGACGGCCAAACAGCAGGTGGCGGATGCTGACATCATTACCATTAACCTCGGCAGCAACGACACCTCGTCCTATTCGTCCATGAAGCTGGTCGTGAAGAACTACCTCGACGAGAACGGCAAAGTCAAACCCGCTTCCGAGTCCGGCAGCAGCACAGACCTCAGCGGCATTACTGACGCGCTGAAGCAGCTGAAGAAGACCGGAAAACTCGGTCAGACGCTGGGCGGTCTTCTGTCGAACGGCCTTTCCCTGGCCGTCAGCAACCAGTACATTCTGGATGGCTACAAACAGTTCGTCAGCAACTGGGACCGCCTGATCAAGACCGTCCGCAAGCTCAACCCGACGGCAAAAATCTATGTCGTCAGCATGTATAACCCCTTTGCCTATGTGAAACTGACCGATGAGTCCATGGTCAACATCGGACACATGATGGATATGCCGATCGGCCTCATCAACGGCTACACGTCCACGCTTGCCACGACCCGCAGCGAATACTGTTATGTGGACGTCATGGGCACCCCGACCCACAAGTGGGAGCCCTTGAGCAGCGAAGACTTCCAGAAGGACTATGTCACGAACGTCCATCCGAACTTCAAAGGACACAAGTACATGGCCAAACGGATCCTGAGTTATGCAAAGACCTATGACAATGCCGGGGACGCCGTTTCCGCCAAGGTCGACAGCGGCAGAAGCTATATCCGCACCAACCTGCAGAGCTTCCTTGCCTGAGACGCGGGGAACCGCGGAAGCATGAAAACGGATCCATTCAGCAGAAATCATGGAAAAGCGGAGCTTCGGCTCCGCTTTTTATTTGGAAATCCGGGGGAAATGAGTTATAGTATACAAGTTAAAACATAAAAAGAACGAAGCAGAAAAATCCACGGCTCCTGCTCAAAGCAAAGAACGCGCCGTTACATACAACCGATTTGCTTTTCACAGGACCGTAGACTTTTTCTGGCTGTAAACAGACTTTTTCTGGCTGTTTGACAGGACCGTAGACTTTTTCGGACTGTTAGCAGACTTTTTCTGACTGTAAAAGGAGAACCCAATGATCAAACTGTATGACGAAGGTGTTTATCTGGTGAACGGGACCGAACTTGTCCCGGAGAGCGAGGCCGGCAAAGTGCAGCAGCTGACCGGCGCCCCGGCGGACAAAGATGCCGCCAAACGGGGAACCATTGCCTACGGCATTCTGAAGGCCCACAACCAGGCGGACAGCATGGACCATCTGCGCATTAAGTTCGATGCCATGGCGTCCCATGACATTACATTCGTCGGCATTATCCAGACGGCGCGCGCCTCCGGCATGGAGAAGTTCCCGCTGCCGTATACGCTGACCAATTGCCACAACTCCCTGTGTGAGGTCGGCGGCACCATCAACGACGACGACCATCTGTTCGGTCTTTCGGCGGCCAAGAAGTACGGCGGCATCTACGTTCCGCCGCACATTGCGGTCATTCACCAGTTCATGCGCGAGAACTTCGCCGGCTGCGGCAAGATGATCCTCGGTTCCGACTCGCACACCCGCTACGGCGCCCTCGGCACCATGGCCATTGGCGAAGGCGGCGGCGAACTGGTCAAACAGCTCCTGGAAGATACCTATGATGTGGCGTACCCCGGCGTCGTGGCCATCTACCTCACCGGCAAGCCGCAGCCGTTCGTCGGCCCGCACGACGTGGCGCTGGCTATTGTCGGCGCGGTGTTCCGGAAGGGATACGTCAAGAACAAGGTCATGGAATTCGTCGGCCCCGGCGTCTCCTCCATGGACACGGACTATCGCAACGGCGTCGACGTCATGACGACGGAGACCACCTGCCTGTCCTCGGTCTGGAGAACGGACGACGACACGAAGGCCTTCCTTGCCCTGCACCACCGCGGAGACGACTACAAAGAGCTGAATCCGGCTCCGGTCGCCTACTATGACGGCTGCGTGTATGTCGATCTGTCGGCCATCAAGCCGATGATTGCCATGCCGTTCCATCCGTCCAACACCTTTACCATTGACGAGCTCTATGCAAACCTGAACGACATTGTGGCCGAGACCGAGGCCGCCGCGGAAAAGATTTCCGAAGGGCGCGCTGCGTTCACGCTGCGGGACAAGATTACCGCCGACGGCAAACTGATGGTCCAGCAGGGCGTCATTGCCGGATGCGCCGGCGGCAACTACTCCAACATTGTGGAGGCCGCCCACGCCATGAAGGGCAAGAGCACCGGATTTGACGAGTTCTACCTGTCGGTGTATCCGTCGTCCCAGCCGGTCTACACGGACCTGGACCGCAAAGGACTGCTGGCCGACCTCATGGATGCCGGCGCCATCATCCGCTCCGCGTTCTGCGGACCGTGCTTCGGTGCCGGTGACACCCCGGCCAACAACGCCTTCTCCATCCGCCACACGACCCGGAATTTCCCGAACCGCGAAGGTTCCAAGCCGGGCAACGGGCAGATGTCGGCCGTTGCCCTCATGGACGCCCGGTCCATTGCGGCCACGGCGGCCAACGGCGGCATCCTGACCTCGGCCGAGGAACTGGACGGCTGGGGCAATATTCCGGAATACAACTACGACGACCGCTCTTACCAGTCCCGGGTCTACTGGGGCTACGGCAAAGCGGATGCGGACAAGGACCTCCGCTTCGGCCCGAACATTAAGGACTGGCCGGAAATGGAGCCGCTGGCCGACGATATCCTGCTGAAGATTTCCTCGAAGATCCTCGACGACGTCACCACGACCGACGAACTCATTCCGTCCGGCGAGACGAGCTCGTTCCGCTCGAACCCGCTGGGCCTGGCCGAATTCACGCTGTCCCGGAGAGACCCGGAGTATGTTGCCCGCGCCAAAGCCGTCCAGGCTCTGGAACAGGAGCGTCTGAACGGCGGCATGGACGGCGAAGTCAAGGCGGTCTTCGACGTTGTCAAGACGCTGCCGGGACAGGAGAACCTGGATCCCGCCGCCGTGGAAATCGGCTCGTCCATCTATGCCAACAAGCCCGGCGACGGCTCCGCCCGCGAACAGGCGGCCAGCTGCCAGCGCGTGCTCGGCGCCCTGGCCAACATTACCAACGAGTACGCCACCAAGCGCTACCGTTCCAACTGCATGAACTGGGGCATGGTGCCGTTCCATCTGAAAGAGGACCCGTCGGTGCTCGAGGTCGGGGACTACGTGTTCGTACCGGGCATCCGGGCGGCGCTGGACGGCGACCTGTCGGACATTCCGGCATACGTCATCCACGACGGCAAAGCCGCGGACATCCATCTCTACATCCTCGACATGACGAAGGAAGAGCGGGAAATTGTCAAGGCCGGCTGCCTCATCAACTTCAACAAGAACCGCCGATAAGCATTCGTTCCGCTGCAGGAACCGTGCGCTCAACAAATCCGCAGGACCCGTGCAAAACCGCTGCACGGGTCTTTACTTTTTTCGGGAATCGTGCATAGAATGGAACTGGAAGAAGATTTGCACGAAGGAGGGTCCTTATGAAGACATTGCTGAAAAACGGAACCATATATGACGGCACCGGAAACGAGCCCTACGTGGGCAGCGTATTGTTTGAAAACGACCGGATCCTGGCGGTCGGCCCGGGCGCGGACGAGTCCGCCGCCGACGAGGTCATTGACCTGACCGGCCAGTCCGTGGCGCCGGGGTTCATTGACGGCCACTCCCACAACGACTGGTTTGCCATTAAAAACAACACGAAGAAATACTTTGAACCGTTCATTCGGCAGGGCATGACGACCTTCGTCGCCGGCAACTGCGGCATTTCGGCCATCGGCTTTTCCGACGACTCCGCGCATGTGGACAAAGTCGGCGCCGGTCTGTTCCACTTTGACGACACGACCGGAACGTATGCCTCGTTCAACGACTGGGCCGCCGCAGTGGACCAAAACATGCCCTGCAACATGGCGGAACTGACCGGCCACTGCTCCGCGCGCGCCAGCGTCTCGGGCAGCAAGCCGGAGAAACTGACGCCGGACGAAGAACAGAAGATGCTGGACCTTATGGAGCGGGATCTGCAGCAGGGCGCCGCCGGCATTTCGCT
Source organism: uncultured Eubacteriales bacterium (assembly GCA_900318715.1). Classification (GTDB taxonomy): domain Bacteria; phylum Bacillota; class Clostridia; order Oscillospirales; family Acutalibacteraceae; genus RUG420. Next base: position 29,189 of record ONLO01000001.1, read on the forward strand.
CGGCCTCATGTATGACCCCGGCCTGTTTGCGGACGTGGAAGAGCTGAAAAAGGTTGCCGCGCTCTGCGTGAAATACGACCGCCCGCTGACGGTCCATCCGCGCGCCGAGTCCAAAGTGGCCACCTGCTACCCGGAACTGTTCGGCCGTTCGCATCTGCTCCGGGCGCTGGATGAACTCTACGAAGTGGCCAAAGGAACGAATCTGAAGCTGCAGTATTCGCATGCCATCTTCGTCGGCAGCAAGACCTGGGGAGACCTGGATGAGTTCCAGGAAATCTTCAACAAGATGCGTGCGGAAGGCATCCAGGCCGGGTACGACATCTACGACGAAGTGCTCGGGGTCTCGGTCATTACCGTCATTATGCCCACCTGGTATCAGGCGCTGTCCAAAGAGGACCGGGAGAAGCCGTTCAACAAGATCAAGTTCAAGGCCTTTTCCTGGGCGGTGCCCAAACTCCTTGGCTTCGGGTTCCCGGAGGTCCAGTTTGCCTATGGCGGACCGGAACTTACGAAGTACGAAGGCAAGATGGTCGTGGACATTGCCAAAGAGATGGGCGTCAAGCCGGTGGATGCGTACCTGTATCTCTGTGAGAAGTCCAACTTCGCCGGACGCGTCAACCAGGGCAACTATACGACGCCCGAACTCATCAAGCGCCAGACGACCGACCCGAACTGCCTGTTCTACATGAGCGACGCCTGGATTGAAGAGAACGGCGTCCAGAACCTGGCGTGCTACGACGTCTTCCCGAAGTTCATCCACGACTCCCTTCTTGGCAACGGGGACACGCTTCCGAACACCATCCGGAAGATGTCCGGCGCCACCGCCGACCGGTTCCAGCTGAAGGACCGCGGCTACCTCAAAGAGGGGTGCTTCGCCGACATTACCGTATTCAACGAAGACGAGATGAAAGCCGGCGTGCCGGACCAGTTCAAACCGTTCGGCATAAAGCGGGTCATCATCAACGGCACCACGGTCCTTGACGGAGATAAACTGGACGAAGAGGCCATCAAGACATCGGGCCGCGTCATCCGCTGCGGATGATGCCGGACTGCCCGGAAGACCCAAACGGAAAGCGGCTCCAGCCAGCAAATTGTTCTGGCAGGAGCCGCTTTTTCCTGTATAATAAAATTGTCTATACCTTACAGTTCTCTTTTAAAGGAGGAAGTGCAATGCTTGCAATGCTTTGGAACGGAGCCAAGCTGATCCTGATGGGCCTTCTGTCCGTTGCCGTCCTGTTTTTCTTCGGCGGCAGCGAAGACAATGGAGGCCAGTCCCTGCACCACAGCGGCTCCTACGAACCGGCCCAGCTGTCCGCACCGGCGGACACCGGGAACGGCGACAAGTCCTGGACGGTCATGATGTACCTCTGCGGGTCCGACCTGGAGAGCGAAAACGGCCTGGCCACGGACAACCTCAAGGAGCTGTGCGCGGCCAACCTCGGCGGCCGGATCAACTACCTCATTGAGACCGGCGGCGCCAAGCGCTGGAACAACAACGTGGTGGACAGCCAGCACCTGAACCGCTACATTGTGGAGAACGGCGGCATTACGCTGAAACAGCAGCTGGCCAGCGCCTCTATGGGCGAGGCAAGCACCTTGAGCGACTTCCTCAAATGGGGCAAATCCACGTATCCGGCCGACAACTACATGCTGGTCTTCTGGGACCACGGCGGCGGGACCCTGACCGGCGTCTGCTACGACGAGCGGTACTCCCACGGCAGCTCCGACGCAGACACGCTGACCCTGCCGGAAATCCGCGCGGCCCTGAAAGAGGCCAACACCCAGTTCGAAGCGGTCGGCTTTGACACCTGCCTCATGTCCACGCTGGAGACGGCCGAAGTCCTCAAGCCGTATGCGAAATTCATGGTCGGTTCTGAAGAGACCGAGCCCGGCTACGGCTGGGACTACAACAGCTGGACGTCTTACCTGTCGGCGTATCCGGGCATTGACGGCGGCACCCTCGGCAAAGCCATCTGTGACAGCTTCTACGCGAAGTGCAAGTACTGGTGGGTCGAGGACATGGCCACCCTGTCCGTCACGGACCTCTCCAAACTGGACAACCTCTCCCAGGCGTTCCGCAACGTCTCGGGTGAAATTGTCTCCATTACCGGAGACCTGAACCGGTTCCGCAACTTCACGCAGGGTGCGGAGCGGGCCGAAAGCTATGGCGGCAACAGCCGCTGGGACGGCTACACCGACATGGTCGACCTCGGCGACCTCATGGGCCAGACCGAACACGTCATTCCGGAGTACTCGGACGACGTCCTTGCCGCGCTGAAAGACGCGGTTATCTACAACATTCACGGCTCCGACCGCGCCAACGCCAACGGCCTCTCGGTCTTCTACCCACTGTACATTGACAAGCGGATCTACAACGCCTACGCGGAAATTTCCGACAATACCGCTTACCTCCAGTACCTGGCCATTATGAACGGCAGCTACAGTTCCTCGGGCTGGGGCAACATTGACCTCAGCAACTACGGCTGGCAGGGCCTTTCCAGCAACTGGAGCAACTACGGATACGGCACCTCCATTGCCAATGCACGGAGCCTGAACCCCATTACGGAGAAAGACTACGACATTACCTATACCCTCGAGACGACGCCGGGCAGCAAGAAGGAAGACCCCGGCATCCGGCTGGACATCCAAAAGGGCAAGAAGGCGGTCAAAACGGTCCGCTACTCGCTCGGCTACAAGGACGACGCCACCGGTTACTACGTCTACCTCGGCACGGACAACGACCTCTCCGCCAACTACCGGAAGGGCGTCTTCAAGGACAGCTTCAACGGCAGCTGGATGACGGTCGGCGGCACGGTCGTCTCGTACGACGTCATTGAAGAGAACAAGAACTACATCCTGTTCTCCATTCCCTGCCTGGTCAACGACGTGGAGAGCAGCCTCCGGATTGCCTACAACTACAAGGCCGACCAGTACGAGGTCAAAGGCCTCTGTGACACCCTCGGGGAAAACGGCGGCGTGGCCGGCAAGAGCATGCGCATGCCGCAGAAACGCGACAAGATCACCTTCCTGTTCCGGGCCACGAACCTGAACACCGGGAAGGACAAAACCGTGAAAGGCAAGACCATTACCTGGAAAGACAGCACCAAAGTCCAGGATGCCTTCCTCTCCAACGGCACGTATTACTACACCTTTGAAATTACGGATCTCTTCGGCAATGCGGAGAACACCGACTCCTGCAAATGCATTGTAACGGAGGACTCCATTGAAATGTCCCTGTAATTCCTTTCACACATGAACGCAAAAGGAGGCCCACTATGAGAGAATGGACCCGCGAAGAGCGCTACCGCGTTCTCCACAGCGCCGATGAAATTGCGGAACTTCATGACCGCAATGCGAAATCGGTGTATCGCCAGACGTACCACGTACAGCCCATCACCGGCCTGTCCAGTGACCCGAACGGATTCGTGCTGTACAAGGGCACCTGGCATCTCTGCTACCAGTGGTGTCCCTGGGGCGCCGTGCACGGCCTGAAATACTGGTACCACGCCACGTCCCCGGACCTCATCCACTGGAACAACGCCGGCGTCGGCATGTGGCCCGACACCGAGTACGACAACAAGGGCTGCCACTCCGGCTCGGCCATTACGGACGGCAAGGAACTCTACTTCTTCTACACCGGCAACCACCGGGACGAGAACTGGGTCCGTACGCCGTACACCTGCGCCGCCATCATGGATGCCGAGGGCGCCCTCAAGAAGCTGCCCGAACCGCTGTTCGGCCCGCGCCCGGATTACAGTGAGCACCAGCGTGACCCGAAAGTGTTCTATATCGCCGAAAAAGAACGGTACTACATTTTCATCGGCGCCCAGACGCTGGACGGCAAAGGCTGCGTCCAGGTCTACCAGTCCAAAGAGCTCCTCTCCGGCTGGGAATTCGCCGGGCAGCTGAAGGTCCCGGGCTACGAGGACTTCGGCGGCATGTGGGAGTGCCCGTGCATCCAGAACATCTCCGGCAAGGACGTACTGCTGTTCTCCCCGCAGTACACCAAACTGCCGGGCCGCGGCGAGAGCACGAACCACAACGTCTATCTGATCGGCCATATGGACTATGACACGCTGACGTTCACCCCGGAAGGGGACTACCAGTATCTGGACTTCGGCTTCGACTACTACGCCGCCCAGCTGGCGTCCAACGTCGGGGACCCGGACAAGGCCGTCATCATTGCGTGGATCGGCCTCCCGGACAACCACTACCCGACCGAGGAAGAGGACTGGGAAGGCAGCATGGCCCTGCCGCGCGAACTGCGCATTGTGGACGGCAAGCTCGTCCAGGCGCCCATGGCAGGCATTTCGGAACTGCGGGACAAGGAACTTCCCGCGGACGGCACGCTGCCGGCGGCCGGCGAACTGGAGGTCACCCTCGACGGCAAGGACGCCGAGCTGCATCTGTTCTGCAAAGCGGACGGCACCGGCGGCATGAACCTGTACTATGACGCCGCCAAGGGCGTGGTCACCGTGGACCGCACCGGCATGAACAAACGCTTCAACACGAAGGTGTTCGAGGTCCTCGACATGCCGCTGTCCAAACCGCTGACGAACCTCCGCATCTTTATTGACCGCTGCTCGGTGGAACTGTTCGCCAATGACGGCGAGGCCACTTTTACCACACACCTCTATCCGACGGAGGAGGAATTCCATTTCACCGCAACCGACAACGTCACCGTAAAGGGCTGGACGTACAAGCCCTCCGTCAAGGACGACTTCGTCGTCTGACGCTGCACACAGCAAAAGGAGTTTTATGAAAAAAGTATTTGCCAGTGACTTCGACGGCACCCTGTACTTCTACAAGGCGCCGGACCCGGACAAGCTTCCGGCAGCCTCTGTTGCAAAAATCAAAGAATATCAGGAGGCGGGGAACCTTTTCGGCCTCTGCACCGGCCGGCAGGTCGGCGGCCTGACCCCGTTCATTACCGGTTTCGTGGAGCCCGACTTCTTCATTACCAGCAGCGGCTCCAACATTGTGGACCATGCGTTCCAGCCCATCTACAAGCGGGGCGTGGACCCGGCCGTGGCGGACGCTCTGGTCAAAGAGTTCAACCCGAAGGGGTACCGCATGACCCTCGACGTCGAGGGCGACATCTGCGTGTTCGCGGAAATGGACTACCCCGGAAAGTACTACATTATTACCGGCGTGGACGACGCGCCGGAGGGCCTCATCCACGAGGTCTCCATCCACACCGAGAGCCTGGAAGAGGCTGCGGCCATGAGTGCCTGGATCAACGAACAGTTCGGCGACAAAGTCGAGGCGTTCCAGAACGTCGTGGAAATTGACATTGCACCGCTCGGCTGCTCCAAGGGCAAGGGCGTCGGCGTCCTGCGGGACTACTACCGCGAAAAGTACGGCGACATCCGCCTATACGGTATCGGCGACTCCATCAACGACCTTCCGCTCATTGATGCCGCGGACGTCTCCTACACGTTCCCGTACGCGCCCGAGGAGGTCCAGGCCCGGGTCACCAAGGTGGTCCCGACCATTGTGGATGCCCTGGAAGACAGTATGGAGGACGAGGCATGAGTCAGGTTCTTCGCGATGCACGCCGTTTTGAAGAAGCCCAGGAGTCCTACATTTCCGAGGAGTCCCGCCCGGCGTTTCACCTGTCGGCGCGGGTCGGCTGGATGAACGACCCGAACGGCTTCTCCTGGTATGATGGGCAGTACCACATGTTCTACCAGTACCACCCGTACGACTCCATCTGGGGTCCCATGCACTGGGGACATGCGGTCAGCCCTGACCTGCTCCACTGGACCTACCTGCCCGCGGCCATGGCGCCGGACCAGCCCTACGACCGGGACGGCTGCTACTCGGGCAGCGCCATTACCATGCCGGACGGCCGGCAGATGCTCATGTACACGGGCGTCTCCTGCGAGACCGGCCCCGAGGGGCAGAAACTGGAAGTCCAGACCCAGAACCTTGCCTTTGGCGATGGAGTGGACTACGAGAAATACGAGAACAACCCGGTGCTGACCGAGCGGGACCTGCCGGCGGGCGGGAGCCGCTACGCATTCCGTGACCCGAAGATCTGGGCCCTGCCGGACGGCACCTGGCGGGCCATTATGGCCAACAACAACGAAGACGGCGGCGGACAGATGCTCCTGTACCGGAGCCCGGACGCCATAGACTGGAAACTGGAAACGGTCCTGGTCCGGAACATGGACCGGCTCGGCCGCATGTGGGAGTGCCCGGATTTCTTCGAGCTCGACGGCAAACAGGTCCTGCTGGCCAGCGCCCAGGACATGCTGCCGTACCATCTGGAATACCACAACGGCAACGGCACGTTCTACATGCTCGGCACCTGGGACGAGGAGAGCAAAACGTTCACGGAAGAGTGCAACCACTCGGTGGACTACGGCATTGACTTCTACGCGCCGCAGACCGTCCTTACGCCGGACGGCCGCCGCGTCATGATCGGATGGATGCAGAACTGGGACACCTGCAACCTGCACACCGACTCGGTCCCGTGGTTCGGGCAGATGAGCCTGCCGCGGGAGCTGCACGTCCGGGACGGCGTCCTGTACCAGACTCCCATCCGGGAGCTGGATGAGCGCCGGACCGGCAAGGTCGTCCACAGGGACGTCCGGGTGGAGGACCGGTGGGTCGTCCTGCCCGGGGTCTCCGGACGCCGGGTCGACCTCGAGGTTGAAGTGGTACCCGCGGACCCGGAAAAGGTCTACGAGAAAATTGCCATCCGGTTTGCCCAGGACGATTGCCACCAGACCTTCATGAGCTTCCGGCCGAAGGAAGGCCAGCTCAAGGTGGACCGGAAGTTCTCCGGGTCGCGCCGGGCTATCCAGCACCAGCGGCGGGCGAACGTCCGTCACGACAACGGGACCGTGAAGTTCCGTCTCATCCTGGACCGCTTCAGTGCGGAAATCTTTGTGAATGACGGGGAGAAAGTGCTCTCCACGACGTTCTATACCACGCAGTCCGCCGACGGCATTTCGTTCGAGGTGGAAGGCGCAGCCATCCTGAATGTGACAAAGTATTCTCTGGAAGAAGTGTGATCTTATGACAATGACATCCATGCTGGTCCGCGCCGGCCTTCTGGCGGTTGCCGGTATCCTGCTCCAGTACCTGTTCATCAAGGAAGAGCACGATGAGAATTGGGTGCGTGCGGATCTCCTGAAGGGAACTGCATCGCTCATGTTTGTGCTCATCGGCCTCATGGGGTTCCTGAAACTGCCCACGAGCGGCTACTTCCTCTTCGTGTACCTTGGCCTCGTCTTTGGCGCCCTCGGCGACCTGCTCCTGAACCTGCGGTACGTATACCCGGCAAACGGACAGAAGATTTTCCTCGGCGGTATACTGGTGTTCCTCATTGGGCACATCTTTTACCTGGTGGCGCAGCTGCCGCTCTGCCCGAAGAAGCTGCCGGCCGTCCTCCTCGGGTGTGCCCTGACTGCCGTCACCCTGTTCCTGGTCTTCCGGGTCATTGAGGCCAAACCGGCGTTTAAAATCTTCGGGGTGTTCTACCTCGGCGCCATCATCATCCTGACGGTTGTGTCCGTCTGGAACTTCTTCACGTATCCGAACGTCCCGACGGCGCTGTTTGCACTCGGCACCATCCTGTTCACCGCGTCAGACATCATTCTCATTCTGAACACGTTCGGCGGCGAACAGACTTACAAGCGCCGCATTGCGAATCTTTCGCTGTATTATGCCGGCCAGCTGCTCATTGCGTTCAGCCTTTTGTTCATCAAAGTGTAAAGGGAAACCGCTTTACAGAAAGGACGCTTTTTCATGCTCAAAGACCTAGTGAAAGCAAACCGCTCCTACCGCGGTTATGACCACAGTGTGAAGATTCCGTATGAGACGCTGGAAGCCTGGGTGGACCTGACCCGGTATGCTGCCTCGTCCATCAACAAACAGCCGCTGCGCTACAAGATTGTCTGGGAGGAGTCCGAGGTGGACGCCCTGCAGAAGAAGACGTTCTGGGCGCGCGGCCTGCCCGAGATGACGCTGCCGCACCCGGGCAAGGAGCCCGTGGCGTTCGTCGTCATCTGTCATGACACGGCGCTGTTTGCGGACCCGGTGCGATTCCACAAAGACGTCGGCATCGTGGCGCAGACCATGTTGCTGGCGGCGGTGGAAGAGGGCTTCGGCGGCATTATGATCGGCAACTTCAACCCCGGCCAGGTGTCGGAACTCCTGGGCCTGCCCGAAGGGGTGGAGCCGCAGCTCATTGTGGCGTTCGGCAAACCGGACGAAGAGGTCGTCCTGGTGGACCTGCCGCCCGCCGCTGACGCCG
>ONLO01000025.1 GCA_900318715.1 uncultured Eubacteriales bacterium
GTAATCATGGCCGACATTCCCAGTCTTCTTACGTGAGTTCACAAATAGTCACGTAATTTGACACAATCCCCTCCAATTCGGACCATAAAGGTGCGCTGTTGGTTGGCGATTGAGTTGCGCAGTCGGTCGGCCAGTTAACTTTGAAATGAAAAAGACCTCACCAACAACGGTGAGGTCTTTTTTTGGTTGGGGTGGTGTCAGTCGGCCGGGGCAGTGTCGGTCGGCCGGGGCAGTGTCAGTCGGCCGGGGCAGTGTCAGTCGGCCGGGGCAGTGTCAGTCGGCCGGGGTAGTGTCGGCGCTGGCCTTTTCCAGCTGGGCGCGGGCAAGGTCCACTTCGGTGGGCTCGTCGTGCTCCTTGAGGTAGTCCAGGAACTCCTGGCGCGTGACGCGTTCGCAGCCCTCGCGCTGGACGTCGGTCAGCGGCTCAATGGCCGTGCCGTAGGTCAGGTCAATCATCTTGCGGATGCGGTTGCGGCAGAACGCGCCCTGGCAGTAGCCCATAGAGGCCCGCGTGCGGCGCTTGACGCCGTCCACCGTGGTGACCTTGATGCCGCGCTCCAGAGCGTCCTTGACCGTGCCGGCCGTAACCTGTTCGCACCGGCAGATGAACTTGTTCGGGTCATCATACGGCAGGTCGAGATGGCGGTGGACGTAGTCCGCCGGCTTCATCTCGGTCTTCCGCGTAATGATGGGTTTGCGGAACGGGTCATACGACTCGTCCGGGACCAGCTTCAGGCCCTGGTCCTCGAGGATTTCCGTGACCAGGTCCGCAATTGCCGGTGCGGAGGTGAGGCCGGGCGACTGGATGCCGGCGCAGTTGATGAACCCGTGCGTGGCCGACGGCCCGATGACGAAGTCGTCGGTGCTGGAAACCGCGCGCAGGCCGGTGAAGCTGCGGATGAAACGGTTCGGATCCACCTTGTCGTACGTGTTCAAAGCCGCCTTGTAGATTTCGTAAAGGCGCTCCACATGCGTGCTGCGGTCCACGTCTTTGGCGTTCTCATTGATGGCGTCCGGACCCATGAGCAGGTTGTCATGGTAGGTGCTCGTAACGAGAATGCCTTTGCCCATTTTCGTGGGCATGGTGAAGACGACCGTGTTCATGCCGAGCCCGGTGCCGCGGGCGAACAGGATGTATTCGCCGGAGCGCGGGTAAATGCTGAAGGTCGGCTCGTTGACCATCTGGTCAATTTTGTCTCCGTAGAGGCCGGCCGCATTGACAATGTACTTCGACTTGAAGTCCAGGCCATTCGTGTGGACCACGAAACCGTCATCCAGTTTGTCAATGCCGGTGACCTCGGACTCCAGGAAGAGTTCGACGCCGTTGTGAATGGCATTTTCGGCAAGGGCAATGGCAAACTCGTACGGCGAGCAGACGCCGGCGCCCTTGCAGTACAGCGCGTATTTGACGTCCGGGTTAATGTTCGGTTCCAAATCCATGATTTCGTCATGGCCGATGATGGACAGATCCGGCAGGCCGTTGAGCTCGCCGTTGGCCTTGATGGCCTCCAGGCCGGGCAGGTCATCCTCCGTGTAGGTAATGACCAGACTCCCCGTCTCCCGGAATCCGAATCCGAGTTCCTTGTCCAGCTGGGCATACTGCCGGCGGCCCTGGTAACACACGCGGCCCTTCAGCTTGGCGTTGGCCTCGGCATACCCGCCATGGACAATGGCGCTGTTGGCCTTGGTGGCGCCCATGGAGACATCGTTGTCTTTGTCCAGAAGGGCTATTTTCAGCTGGTACCGGGACAGACGCCGCGCAATGGCGGTGCCCTCAATGCCGGCGCCGATAATTAATACATCATACATGGTTGGTCCTCCTGAGGAGAGAGAAGTGCGGAAGTGAGAAGTGCGGAAGTGAGAAGTGCAGAGGTGAGAAGTGCAGAGGTGAGAAGTGCGGAAGTGAGAAGTGCAGAGGTGAGAAGTGCGAGGGTGAGAAGTGCGGGGATGAGAAGTGCAGGGATGAGAAGAGCGGGGTGCGCATTGCGGGCGCAATGCTCAGTACTCTTCCTTGTCGCTGGAAAAGCTGGTGTTCAGGTAGGTCCGGAAACTGGCCTTGTAGCTCGGGAATAGTTTCGGCGACACCACGCCGGTGTCCACCCAGGCCTCTTCCAGCTCTTTTTCGAATGCGGCCACATGGTCAATGTTCAGCTTGCCGACATGGTCAATCTGTTTGGCGCGGGCGGCGGCGTTAATTCCGCAGTCCCGGCCGAAGACGATGATGTCCAGCAGCGAGTTGCCCATGAGACGGTTGCGTCCGTGGATGCCGCCGACGACCTCGCCGGCCGCGTACAGGTTCGGGCAGTTCTTCACTTCACAGGCGTCGTTGATTTCAATGCCGCCGTTCTGATAGTGCAGCGTCGGGTAAATGAGGATGGGTTCCTTGCGCATGTCAATGCCGTACTTGTTGAACATTTTGTACATGGCCGGGATCTTGGAGACAATGGTCCCCGCCCCGTGGATCTGCTCAATCATGGGCGTGTCGAGCCATACGGCCTGGACGCCGCCCGCAATGTCGAGGCCCTTGCCGCGGTCTTTGCATTCGCGGATGACCGCAGCCGCCGCAACGTCACGGGTCTCCAGCGGATGCACAAAGACCTCGCCGTCCGCGTTGACGAGCTTGGCGCCGAGTCCGCGGACCTTTTCGGTGACGAGAGCGCCGAGGATCTGCTCCGGGAACGCCGCGCCGGTCGGGTGGTACTGCATGGTGTCCGCATAGAGGAGCGGCGCACCGACGCGGTACGCAAGGACCAGACCATCCGCCGTGGCCCCGTGGTGGTTGGAGGTCGGGAAGCCCTGGTAGTGCAGCCGCCCGCCGCCGCCCGTGGCCAGGATGGTCGTCTTGGCCCGCACGACCTTGACCTCTTTGGTGTCGGTGTTCAGCAGGACGGCGCCGCCAATGTTCCCGCTCTCGTCACGCACCAGTTCAATGGCTGCAGAATAGGAGAGGATTGGGATATGCCGGCAGAGCACTTCATCGCGCAAGGTCCGCATAATTTCGGCTCCGGTGTAGTCCTTTGCCGCGTGCATGCGCTTGCGGGAGGTGCCGCCGCCGTGGATGGTCAGCATGTTGCCGTCTTCGTCTTTGTCGAATTCGACGCCTAAGTTGTTCAGCCATAGGAAACACTCCGGCGCTTCCGTCACAAGTTTGTAGACGAGCTCCTTCTTGGCGGCGTAGTGGCCGCCGCCGTAGGCGTCCAGGAAGTGCTGGGCCGGGGAATCCGTCGGTTTCGTGGCACCCTGGATGCCGCCTTCGGCCATCATGGTGTTGGCGTCGCCCAGACGGAGTTTCGTGGCAATGATGACTTTGGCGCCCGCGTCGTCGGCCTCAATGGCCGCCGCACAGCCGGCCCCGCCGCCGCCGATGATGAGCACGTCCGTCTCGTAATCGATCTTGTCGAGGTCCAGGTCCGTGTCGTGGATGCGGCCGCGGCCCATCAGGGTCTCGGCCAACTCCGTGTTGACCTTTTCGCCCTTATTGGCGCCGACGCGCAGTTCGGTGTACTGGTCGGCACGGAAGTCCGGGTGGAATTCGGCAAGGAGCGCTTCCTTGTCTTCCGCGGACATCCGCTCCGGCTGCAGAGCAATGTTGTACTCTCGCTTGTCCTCCACCAGTTTCAGGGAGTGCTTCAGATAATCCGGATACATGTCACGACCCCCTTACTGTTCAATTTCGCGGCTGTTGTACAGCGCGCGAAGTTCCTCTTCGGACTGGTTCATGAGTGCGGTGACGTCCTTCAGGATGTCGCCTTTTTTGACCTCTTCCACACGGTCAATGAGCTGCTTTGACTCCGGCGTCAGGTACTTGCCGTTCAGCCGGCGCGCCAGCATGGCCACCTCCGGATGGGAGATGCCGGCCGGGCAGCGGGACGCACAGCAGTTGCACATAATGCAGTTGAAGGAGAGCTCAGCGCATTTCTTGAAGTCCCCCGCCTGCGCGGCATGGATATACCCCATGACGTCCAGGCCCTGCGTGCAGGTGTTGGTGCAGGTGTTGCAGCTGACACAGGAATAAATTTCCGGGTACAGGTGCATGATCATTTCCGCGGTGGGTTCAATTTCATCCAGGTTGTAGCACTGCTTTTCCAGCGGGAAATACGGCATGGTGGAAATATACATGTGGTCCTGGACTTTGGTCTCGCAGCCCAGTGCGTAGTGCAGCTGGCGCTCGCCGCGGATGCGGTACACCATGGAGCAGGCGCCGCAGAACCCGTGCCGGCATCCGACGCCGCGCGTCGGTTTGTAGCCGCAGTATTCCAGCGCCTTGAGCATGGTCAGGTTGTCCGGGACGCGGTAACGCTTCCCGTAAAGGTAAATGATTATGGTTTTGGGCTCAATTGTTTCCGGCATGGAAAATCTCCTTTTCGGTCATTGTCCGGCGCACGCAAAGCGTCCGTCAGATCATCTCTTCCGGATGGAAGACTTCGTCAAATTTCTCCGGCGTCAGGAAGCCGAGTTTAACGCAGGCCTCCTTGAGGGAAATGTTCTCTTCGAATGCAAGGTGGGACGTCTTGGCTGCGTTCTCGTAGCCGATGTACGGGTTGAGGGCCGTAACGAGCA
>ONLO01000007.1 GCA_900318715.1 uncultured Eubacteriales bacterium
ATGTTTGCGTACTCAATCATTTCCAGGTCGTTCGGGCCGTCTCCAATGCCAATGGAGTCCTCCCGCGGAATGCCGGCCGCATCCAGCAGCGCTTCCATTCCGGAAGCTTTGGTAATACCTCTCCGTGTCACTTCGCCGTCACAGAACCGGGAGACCCGGAAACTGCTGTCGGTGACCTGAAAGTAGTCCGTGCCAAGACGGGCATGTACCTCTTCCGCCGTCAGGAGTGCGTCGTAATAGACCGCCTTTTCCACATGCTCCAGGGCCCCGCAGTCTTCGTAAAGTTCTATGTTGTCCACAAACTTGCGGATTTCCGTTGTGTCCCGGCCGAGGGTCTCCATGGAACTCAGCAGCTGCTCTTTGGACCAGGCCGGGGCCAGCGTGGCCTCCTCGGTCTGAAAGAAGAACGCCATATGCTGTTCCGCAAACAGGTCTTCCATCTGCCGGACATGCGCCTGGTCCATGAAATGCGAGACCAGGATTTCCCCGTTCCGGGTGACACAGGCGCCGGAGCAGGAAATAATGCCGTCAAACAGGTCCAGCGGCAGGTTGGAAATGTTCATCTGGCAGCGGGAACGGCCGCTGCAGAGAACGAGCAGATGGCCGTTGTCGTGGGCGCGCTGCAGCGCGTCCCGCGCCGGGTCCGGAAGAACGCCGCCGATGGGGACCATGGTGCCGTCTATATCGAGAAAAATGGCTTTGCGGTTCACGGGTGCGTTCCTTTCCGGGCGGCCTCCGAGAGGAGCCGTATCATGTCATCGAAATGGTCCGGGTCGTGCGGGTACGTACAGTGCGTGCAGTTTTTGACGGTGTGTCCGTCTTCTTTGGTCCGGAATTCCGGATTGCCCGGGCACTTCTCCCACCAGTAAAACGGGCAGTAACAGAAAAGGCAGTTGAAGTCCGTCAGACCTTCGTGGCACGGAAAGTATTTGCAGTCCCGGTTTTCAAAAAAACGGAAGGAATTCTTCATGGCGCTGCCTCCTGTTCCAAAGTTCGTTTTATTATAACAAACCCGCCGGCCGAATGAAAAGGGCTGTTTCCGGCCGAACGAAAAGGATTGTTTCGGGCCGAACGAAAAGGATTGTTTCGGGCCGAACGAAAAGGATTGTTTCGGGCCGAACGAAAAGGACTGTTCCCCGGAAACGGGAAACAGCCCTGATGATTTGGTCCGGCACACCGGCCTGCGGTCAGGCGTATTTCTTCTGGCAGTCCTTGAAGGTGTTGCCGTGCTTAATTTCGTCCTGCATGACGGCGGCAATGTCCGAATGGTCATAGGCGTCCTTCATGTAGTCCCGGGCGGCATCGTACTCGCCGTCGACCAGCAGCTGGAAGGCCAGCTTCTTGCTGACATATTTGTAGACGGTCTTGACCGCAATGGCCTTGACCGGGCTCGGTTTTAAGTCCGTGCGGCCGGTGTATTTCTGGCAGACTCTTGCGTGGCCCATTTCGCTCTTGGCCACTTTTTCAAAGATCTCCGCCAGGTCCGGATTCTTTTTCCGGACCACGTCCGCCATGGTGCGGTACAGAAGATCCGCATCCAGTTCGCCCTGGTGGGCAATGAGTACACGGTCTTCAAATGTTTTCTTTTTTGCCATTGTGGATTCTCCTTCCTGCTTCCAGTTGTTCCGTCCCGGTTTCAATAAAGATGGTACAACTCAATTGTATCATTTTGGTTAGCAGGCCACAACGACACAGGTTTCCAAATTGTGTTGAATCTTTATGGCATAGTGTTCCTCATTGAATCTGACGAAGCCGGATTTAATCTGCCGAAACCAGCTGACTCGGCGGATCTTGTTTTAAGTTGTAGTGCCAGCGGAACACGGCCACGCCGATGATGATAACGTATCCAAGGACGCTCCAGACGTTGGGCACCTCCCGGAAAAACACGAACCCGAGCAGGGCGGCAAAGACGACCTGCGAGTAGTCGAAGACCGAGATTTCCTTGGCCGGGGCGTGGGTATAGGCCGCGGTAATGGAGAACTGGCCGCCGGCGGCCGCAATGCCGGCCAGCAGGAGGAAGAGCAGCTGCCGTCCGCTCATGGGCGCGAAGTCCGCCACGAGGAACGGAACGCAGACGAGGCAGGAAAAGGCGGAGAAACAGAAGACGATGAGCGGACCCGGCACGCCCTGACCCGCCACTTTGCGGACATAGGTGTATGCCGTGCCGGCGGCAAAGCCGCTGAAGAGACCGACTATGGCCGGCAGACTGGCCAGCCCGGCGGTCGGCTGGACGACAAAGGCCGCGCCGACGAACGCCACGAACACGCTCAGCCACTCCACTTTGTTGGCCCGCTCCTTCAGGATGAAGTACGACATGACAATGGCGAAAAACGGGGACATTTTATTCAGGATATTGGAATCCGCCAGCACCAGGCGGTCAATGGCCCAGAAATTGGCTACGAGACCGGCGGTACCAAACGCACAGCGCAGAAAGAGGGGCCAGCGGCTCTTCTTCGGAACGGCAAACGAAATGTGCTGCCGCCCCATGGACACCACTGCAATGACCGCCGCCACGGCGTTGCGGAAGAAGGCTTTCTCCATGGTCGGGAGGTCCCCGGACAGCTTGACAAAGAACGTCATCAGGCAGAAGAAAAAGGCTGCCATCAGAATGTACAGAATGCCAATGGCATGCTGGTTTTTCAGCGTTTTCACAGGGCTCCCTCCTCCCGTTCCTTCTTCGGGCTGTATTATAACAGAGCCCCGCCTTTTTTCGCAATGAAAAGTACGGCGCTCTGTGGTATAATTTTCGGGTATCCGGAAGGACCATACCATTGTAAAGGAGGGAGACCCGCATGAAAGCCGTTGACTTTGAACACGGCCGCGTCGGCACGAACATCTTTAAATCCGCCGTGCCCATGCTGGTGGCGCAGGTCTTCTCCCTGCTCTACAACATTGTGGACCGCATCTTTATCGGCCGGATCCACGGCGTCGGCACGGCGGCCCTCGGCGGCGTCGGCCTCTGCTTCCCTATTATCATCCTCATCCTGGCCTTTACGAACCTCTTCGGCACCGGCGGTGCGCCGCTCTTCTCCATTGCGCTCGGCGCCAGGGACAAACCGTCCGCCCGGAGAATTCAGAATACGACTTTCACTATGCTGAGCGCTGCATCGCTCGTGCTCATGCTCATCTTCCTCATCTTCTCCAAGCCGCTTCTCATACGGTTCGGCGCTTCGGACGCGGCACTGCAGTATGCGCTGCCCTACCTCCGCATCTACCTCATCGGCACGTTCTTCGTCATGACCGGCACCGGCATGAACATGTTCATCAACGCCCAGGGGTTCCCCATGGTCGGCATGCTCACCGTCATTCTCGGCGCCGTCAGCAACCTCATCTTAGACCCGCTCTTTATCTTTGCCTTCGGCCTCGGCGTGCGCGGCGCCGCCATTGCCACGGTCATTTCCCAGGCGGGTTCCGCGCTCTTTGCCCTGCTGTTCCTGCACGGCCGGCGCACCCTGTTCAAGCTGCACTTCCTGCGGCCGAAGGAGTGGGCCGGCGCCCTGACAGATGCCCGCAACATTATTACGCTCGGCACCTCTGGTTTCATTATGCAGTTCACGAACAGCCTGGTGCAGATGGCCTGCAACGTCATGCTGTCCCGCTACGGCGGGGACCTCTACGTGTCCGTTATGACCATTGTCTCGTCGGTCCGCCAGTTCCTGGAAGTCCCGGTGCTGGCCATATCGGAGGGCTCGTCCCCCGTGCTCAGCTACAACTACGGCGCCGGCAAAGGACAGAACGTCAAATCCGGCATCCGCATTATGGCGGCGGCCGGCATGCTCTACACCCTCGTGGTCTGGATCCTCATTCTCTGGAAACCCCATTTCTTCATTTCCATTTTCAGCAACGACAAAACCATTCTGGTGGACGCGGTGCCCGCCCTGCGCATCTACTTCTTCGCCTTCATTTTCCAGGCGCTGCAGTTTGCGGGACAGACCACCTTCAAGGCACTCGGCAAGAGCAAACAGGCCATCTTCTTCTCCCTGTTCCGCAAGGCAGTCATGGTGGTCCCGCTCACCTTCCTGCTGCCCGGCGTCTTCGGCCTCGGCACGGACGGTGTCTTCATGGCGGAGCCCATTTCCAACTTCGTCGGCGGCACGGCCTGCTTCATTACCATGTTGTTGACGATACTTCCGGAATTGAATAAAATGAAACCAGCAAACCAGACCTTACAGTAAGGAGAATCCGATATGTTAATGGCAGCCAATACCGTCTTACTGATTTATCTTTGCGCCGCACTTCTTCCGGCCATCCTCCTGCTCTACTACGTCTATAAGCAGGACAAGGTGGAAAAGGAGCCTCCGCAGCTGCTCGGCCGGATGCTTCTGGCCGGTATCTTCGCCGCATTTCTGGCCATTGTGCTGGAGACCCTCGGCGAACTGATCCTCTACGGCGGCGTCCAGCAGGTCAATGTTCCCGTCTCTTCGGAGCTGCTGACCGCGGTCTTTGCGTTTGCCGTCGTCGGCGCGGCGGAAGAGGGCGCCAAGCTGCTCTTCCTGAAACTCTACAGCTGGAAGCGGCCCGAATTCAACTACCACTTTGACGCAGTCGTCTATGCAGTGTTCGTCTCGCTTGGCTTCGCCATGTTCGAGAACCTCAAATACGTCGGCAGCTACGGCCTCGGCGTGGCTCTCCCGCGTGCCCTCCTTGCCATTCCCGGCCACATGTCCTTCGCCGTCCTCATGGGTATCTTCTACGGACGCGCCAAGTACTGTGAAGTCCAGGGAAAGAGCGGCAAGGGCTGGAACCTGTTCCTGGCCTGGTTCGTTCCGACGCTGCTGCACGGCGCCTATGACACCTGCGCCATGATCAGCACCACCTACACCAGCTACATCTTCCTCGCCATTATTGCGGTCATCTACATTATCATCTTCTTCCTGGTCCGCAAGGAAGCCCGCGAGGACTACCGGCTGGCCTGACGACCGGCAAACCAAGCCGGCCAGTAAACTGAGCTGGTCCGCAGATCAAGCAAAAAGCAGTGGAAAACATCCTTTTCCGGATGGTCCACTGCTTTTTTCCTCCTTTTTTCTGTTTCTTTACGGGGGAATTCCCTGAAAATACAAAACCCACTGCCTGAAGGCCGCAAAAATGCGAAACCTGAGCAGTGGATTTTTACTTTTTTCCTGATAGCCCTGCTTTTTTGCCCAATTTGCCGCAGGGGGAGGGCCGGGAGGTTCAGTCGAAACTTACGTCAAAGAGGAGTTCCTCAATGTCCAGGGCGCCGGTCTCACAGATGTCCACGCAGATGCAGCAGCGCGTACAGAGGACGCCGTCGACCTTCGGCGGGTTGAACCCTTCCTGGGACAGGGCGCCGACCGGGCATGCGGCAACCGCCGGGCAGACCTTGTCTTTTGTGCAGAACTCCTCGTCCACCACAATCAGGATACTCTGTTTTTTCTTCCGGTCTTTGTCACTGTTTTCAAAGCCCATTCGTTTCAGTCCCCTTTTGACGAAATGTCAGCGCGCTCCGGCGCGTCTGCCGAGTATTTTACCATTTCTCCTTGGGCGATACAACTTTTCTGTGGAAGGTCCAGCATCCTGGAAGGCGACACAACGGCAGAAGCCAGGACCGCTTCTGCCGTTGTGCCAGGCATATTATGATTTTGGGTCAAGAGATATCCGATTGGGAAGGAGATATCGGTCTTGTCTGGGAGATTTGGGAAAAGTGAGTTGATGATGGCTTGTGATTCGTCGTTAGCTCTTGCTAACTTGACTCTATTATACCCAATGATTTGGGGATGTCAACCCTTTTTCTTCAAATTCCTATAATTTTTGTAGACTTTATTTCCCAGACGGTCAAACTTCCCAAAGCGATGCGTTTCCGGTGACGGCGCCGAGGGATTCGCGCAGCGTCATCATGTAGGTGTAGTTCGGGAGAATGAACACCGGCAGCTTGCTGGCGCGGCACTTCTCAATAATGGTGGCGTCGTCCGGAATGTGCTGGATGCGGTCTTCGGACAGGCCGCCGTCCATGAGGCGTTTCTTTAAGTCCTCCGCGCATTCGCCGGAGACAATGACTTTGCCCAGGTGCGGGTCCTCACAGACCTTGAAGTGGGCGTCCCACAGCCAGGAGACATCCGTGCCGTCCGAGATGTGGTTGTTGAGGCCCATGACCAGGTTGTAGTCCTGCTCCAGACCGACGACATAACCCATGGCCTGGTCCATGCTGGCCGGGTTCTTGACGAGGATCATCTGCATGGGGACGCCGTCGAGGTCGTAGGTCTCCATGCGGCCGAATGCGGACTGGACCTGCGCCAGCGAGGCAATGGCCTCTGCGCGGTCAAAGCCGGCGCCTTCAAAGGCACACAGGGTGGCCGCCGCATTGTAGACGTTGAACACCGCCGGGAGACCGATGCGGACCTCCTGCGTTTTGGGTTCGCCGGCCGCGGAGAATTCCACGTTGACCGTGGTGCCGGTGGCTTCGGCCTTGACTATATTCTTCACGGCCACCTGTGCGGCCGGGCGGGCGTATCCGCAGTTCGGGCAGGAGAAGCCGCCGAGGTGCGCATACGTATGGTACTTGTATTCATAGGGCGTGCCGCAAATGATGCAGTCCGGGGCGTCCGAGACGTCCACGTTCTCCTGATCCCCGACCGGCACATCCAGGCCGTAGTAGAGGACCTTGTTGGCCAGGTCTTTGCCAATAGAGGCCACGTTGGAGCAGTCCGCATTGAGACAGACCACGCTCTCCGGGCTAAGTTCCACGCCGGTGCGGATCTGGTCCCGCACGTTCTTGACGGTACCGTACCGGTCCAGCTGGTCCCGGAACAGGTTCGTCACCACAATGACTTTCGGGTTGCAGAGCGGGGTGACCTGTTTGAGCGCACCTTCGTCACACTCCATGACCGCGTAGTGCTTCTTCGGCTTGCCGCTGAGCGTGGCATTGTCCGCGAACTCCAGTGTAATGCCGAGCAGCATGTTGGACCCCGCCTTGTTGGCAATGGTGTCCTTGCCCGCCTCGGACATGGCAGTCTCAATCATGTTGCAGGTCGTGGTCTTGCCGTTGGTGCCGGTGACGACGATGACTTCCATGCCTTCGGACACTTTGTCCAGAAGGTTCTTGTCGAAGAACATGGCGACCCGGCCGGGCAATGCCGTTCCCCCGCGATGCAGCTTGTGCAACAGCCACCGGGTCATTTTAGCTCCGGCAATGGCCAGGAATGTCGTAACTGGATTGTGCTTGTAAGCCATTTGAGGATCCCCCACTCATTTCTAAAACTGCCGATTATTATACCTTTTTTGTCTGAGAAAAAAAAGAGCCCCGGAGGGCTCTTTTTGCAGCGGTTTATTTTTCGTGGAGCACCCGCTCCAGGACGCGGTCGTGCGCTTCATGTTCGAAGCGGTCCGCCAGCGGTTCCAGGACGGCGCTGCCGTATTTGCGCTCCAGCGCGGTGGTCAGGAGGAAGTCCGTGAACGCGGGGTTCTTCGGCAGGATGGGCCCGTGGCTGTACGAGCCGAAGACGTTCTTGTACCGGACCCCTTCGGTCCCGTCTTCCCCATTGTTGCCGAACCCTTTCAGAACGGTGCCGAGCGGCTGGACGCCGCTCCCGAGGAACGTGCGGCCGCTGTGGTTCTCAAACCCGACCACCGTGCTGCCGCCGGACTCCGCGCCGAGGCGGAAGGCGTAGTTGCCGATCATGCGGGTGTCCCCGCCGACAGTGTAGAAATCCACGGCGCCGAGGAACTCGTCCCGCTGGCCGTCATGGGTCTCATAGTAGTGGCCCATCATCTGGTACCCGCCGCAGATGCAGAGGAAGGTCTTGCCGTCTTCCACGGCGGCCTTGAGTTCCTCTCCCTTCCCGGCGCGCAGGTCCTCCAGCAGAACGGCCTGGTCAAAGTCCTGGCCGCCGCCGATGAAGAAGAGGTCATACGGTGACAGGTCTTTCTGTTCCCCGAGTTTCAGTTCGGAGACGGTGCAGTCCAGGCCCCGCCATTCAAGGCGCTTCTGCAGGCAGCGGATGTTGCCGCGGTCCCCGTAGAGGTTGAGGACTTCCGGGTAGATATGGCAAATGTTCAGGGTCGGTTCCGCCACGGTGCTCACCCCTTCCAGAATTCGTCCTTGCCGGTGACCGCACTGATGTCCGCGCGGAGCGACAGCATGGACGTGTAGTTCGGCAGGATAAAGACCGGAAGCGTGCTCTTCCGGCACTGGTCAATAATGGCATGGTTGTCCCGGATGAGGGTCATCCGCTCCTCGGGAACGCCGGCGTATTTGAGCCGCAGCTGCAGGTCTTCCGCCCGCAGGCCGGAAACCGTAATCTGTTTCAGATGCGGGCTTTCGCAGAGCCGCTCGAACTCGGCGTCCCAGATCCAGGAGATGTCCCGGCCGTCCGCAATGTTGTCGTTCAGGCAGAAGACCGCCTGGAAGTCTTCGTCCAGTCCGCAGAGGTACTCGAGGGACTGGTTGGCGCCGGCCGGATTCTTGATGAGGATCATCTGCACCGGGACGCCGTCCAGGTCAAAGGTCTCCATCCGGCCGAAGCTGGACGAGATTTTCGTAAGCGAGGACAGGATGTCGGCGCGGGGAAGGCCGGCCGCTTCGAACGCGCCGATGGCGGCGGCCGCATTGTAGATGTTGTAGAGCGCCGGGAGCGCAATGTCCGCGGTGCACGTGCTCCGGCTGCCGTCGGGCTCGGCAAAGCCCAGGCGGACCGTGCTGCCGTCGGCGCCCGTACGGAGGATTTCCTCCACCGCCACCTGCGGCGCCGTCCGGGCGTATCCGCAATGCGGGCAGACAAAACCGCCGAGGTGCGCATACGTGTGGTACGTATAATGGTATTCCGTGCCGCAGCGGATGCAGTAACGTGCATCCGACACCGCCGCCTCTGCCTGGCTTCCCACGGGGGTGTTCACCCCGTACCAGACGACCCGGTTCGGGACCCCGTCCGCCAGGGACGACGTCAGGGAGCAGTCCGCGTTGAGGCAGAGCGTGCTCTCCGGGCACTCCGACACGCCGATGCGGATCTGCTCCAGCGTGTGCATGACTTCGCCGTACCGGTCCAGCTGGTCCCGGAACAGGTTCGTCACCACAATGACCTTCGGATGGAGGAGGGGGACAATTTGTTTGAGGGCAGCTTCATCGCTCTCGACGACGGCATACCGGGTCTTCGGCTGTCCCAGAAAACCGGCATCCGCCACGAACTCCGCGGTGACGCCGGTGAGGAGATTGGCCCCGGATTTGTTGTTGAGGGGTTGGAGGCCGGCGTCTTCCAGCGCCGTCTCAATCATTTTGGAGGTCGTCGTCTTGCCGTTCGTGCCGGTGACGACAATAATGTCCATGCCCCGGGACG
The DNA here is from genome assembly GCA_900318715.1 of uncultured Eubacteriales bacterium. GTDB lineage: Bacteria > Bacillota > Clostridia > Oscillospirales > Acutalibacteraceae > RUG420. Next base: position 9,288 of record ONLO01000007.1, read on the forward strand.
CCACTTCCAGAATGTCCCGGTCAAAGAACATGGCCACGCGCCCGGGCAGGGTCGTGCCGCCCTTGCGGAACAGGTGCAGCGCGTTCCGCGTCAGCTTGCAGCCGGCCACGGCCAGCGCCGTCGTCAATACGTTGTGCTTCTTCGGCATAGTCCTCTCCCCTCCTTTTGAAAAAAATTATATGGTATAATGGGCAAAACCACAATGAACAAATAAGGACGGACCGTTAGACTTTTCAGGTATGGACAGAGAGAGCAAAACACTATTGAAATGGTATGACACCAGCCGCCGGATCCTCCCGTGGAGGGAAGATCCGACGCCTTATCATGTCTGGCTGTCGGAAATTATGCTGCAGCAGACCCGGGTGGAAGCGGTCATGGAATACTACCGGCGCTTTCTGTCGGAACTGCCGGATGTGGAAGCGCTGGCCGCGGCGCCGGAGGAGCAGTACTTAAAACTCTGGGAGGGCCTCGGCTACTACAGCCGCATCCGCAACATGCACAAGGCGGCGGTCCGGATCATGGAGGACTACGGCGGCAGCATTCCGTCCACCGCGGCGGAGCTGGAGAAGCTCCCCGGCATAGGCCATTACACGGCGGCCGCCATTGCCTCCATTGCCTTCGGCCAGCCGGTATCTTCCGTGGACGGCAACCTCCTGCGGGTCTTCTCCCGCATGACGCTCTACGGCACGGATGCCAAGAGCCCCCAGGCGAAGAAGGACGCCGAAGCGTACTTCATGGAGCGGATGCCGCAGGACCGCCCCGGCGACTACAATCAGGCCCTCATGGACCTCGGCGCCACCGTCTGCCTGCCGAACGGCACCCCGCACTGTGAAGACTGTCCCTGGAAGGACGTCTGTCAGGCGCACGCCTCCGGCCGCGAACTGGACTTCCCGGTCCTCCCGCCGAAGGCCGGCCGCGCCAAAGAACAGCGCACGGTCTTCCTCATTTCCGACGGCACGCGGATCCTCCTCGGCAAGCGCCCGAACAAAGGCCTTCTGGCCGGGCTCTGTGAGTTCCCCGGCACGGACGGCGCCCTCCGCACGGACGAGGCCGGACAGTTCGTCCGGGACCTCGGATACGACGTCACCGGTATCCGCAAACTCCCGAAGGCGAAACATATCTTCAGTCATAAGGAGTGGCACATGACCGGATACGCCGTGAACGTACGGTCTCTGGACGGCGCAGTCCCGGCGGATACCACCGCCCGCGCCCGCCTCTCCTCCGTCGAATTGTTCCCCGCCACGAAGGCGGAAATGGAAACCCGCTGGTCCATTCCGTCCGCCTTCTCGGCGTTCCTTCCGGGAGCGCTGGCGGATGGATAAAAACAAGCTGAATCGCCCGGGGAAAACCCGCACAATTCCTCGTAATTGTGCGGGTTTTCGGCATTTTCAGCAATTTGAAAAGGTGTTTTTTGACCCCTTTCCATTCTTTTTCGGCCAAACACCCGTTAGGCGTCTTGCATAGATTTTGGGGAAATGTTATTGTATTTTTGTTAGGAATTCTTTTATAAAAAAGGAGTGCATGTTATGAAAGAAGAATATCAACCTTTATTCACTCCCTGGAAAATCGGGAATCTTGAAATCAAGAACCGCATTGTCCTGGCTCCTATGGGAGGCACCTGTATTTTCGGGTGGACCGAGCCGAACCATTTCGACAAAGAAGCGGCAAAGCTTTTAATGCGGATTGCGGAAAACAACTGCGGCCTCATTATCCCCGGCATTGCCCCGGTCAAAGACATTCTCATGGGCGCATGGCTGTATCAGCACAAATGGAAGTTTGATCAGCTGAAGGAGTTCATGGATGAGCTCCATAAGACCGGTGCCAAAATGTTCATTCAGATGACTGCCGGCTTCGGCCGTTCCATGGCTCTGAGTGACATGATGATGCTTCTCATCAACAACAAGGCGCTGGGCACCGTGGCCAAACCGTTCCTGAATCCGGAGTATCTGTCGGCAGCTCCCAGTGAGACGCCGAACCGCTGGGTCGAGGGTTACACCACCCGCGCGCTGACCAAGAAAGAAATCCAGGACATCGTCTATGCGTTCGGCGAGACCGCAAGACTTTGTAAGGAAGCCGGCGTTGACGGCGTGGAAGTCCATGCTGTTCATGAAGGCTACGTTCTGGACCAGTTCACCCTTCCGTATGCCAACTTCCGGACCGACGAATACGGCGGCTCCTTTGAGAACCGGTATCGCTTCGCCACCGACATTGTCAAAGAAATTAAAGGCAAGTGCGGCAAAGACTTCCCGGTCTCCCTCCGTTACTCGGTCGTCTCCCACACCAAGGGCTACCAGGAAGGCGCCCTTCCCGGTGAGACCGACTACATTGAAGTCGGCCGTACCATGGAAGAGTCCGAAAAAGCCGTCAAGTACCTGCAGGATGCCGGCTACGACATGCTCAACTGCGACAACGGCACGTATGACGCCTGGTATTGGGCACATCCGCCGCAGTACATGCCGGAGAACTGCAACCTCGAAGAGGTCAGCCACATTAAGAAGTTCTGCGACATTCCCGTTGCCTGCGCAGGCCGCATGACGCCGGAAGCCGGTGCCAAGGCCATTGCCGCCGGTGACATTGACGCCATGGTCGTCGGCCGCCAGTTCCTGGCAGACCAGGCCTGGCTCACCAAGCTCATCAACGACCAGCCGGAGGAAATCCTGCCGTGTATCTGCTGCCACAACGGCTGCTTCGACATGGCCAAGCACAACGGCACCGGCTGTGACCAGGACTTCTTTGACACGCAGCACATGTGCATGTGCGCCGTCAACCCGCAGACCATGCAGTCCAAGAAATATAAGATTGAGCCGACCAAGAAGCCGAAGAAAGTCGCCGTCATCGGCGGCGGTATCGGCGGCATGGAAGCGGCCCGCGTCCTGAAACTGCGCGGCCACAACCCGACCATTTATGAAAAGTCCGACAAACTCGGCGGTATCTTCATTGCCGCTGCGGCTCCGGACTTCAAAGAGCACGACAAGCGCCTCATTGAATGGTTCAAGCTGCAGATCAACAAACTCGGCATTCCGGTCAAGTTCAACACCGAAGTTACGGATGTCACCAAGCTCGACGCCGACGCAGTCGTCGTGGCTACGGGTGCCAAAGCCAATGTCCTTCGGATTCCGGGCGCTGAGAAAGCCATTTCCGCCGTGGAATATCTCCTCGGCGAGAAGGAAGTCGGCGACAACGTCGTCATCATCGGCGGCGGCCTGACCGGCTGCGAAATGGCTCTGGACCTTTACAACAAGGGCAAGCATCCGGTCATTGTTGAAATGGTGGACGACCTGATTGCCGTTCCGAACCTCTGCCTTGCCAACTCCTCCTTCCTTCGTGACTTCTTCAAGACCAACAACGTTCCGGTCTATCTGAAGACGAAGACCAAGGAAATCGGCGACGGTTATGTTCTCTGTGAGACCGACACCATGAAGCAGTTCAAGATTGACGCTGACAGCGTCATCTACTCCATCGGCTACAAGCCGCAGCCCGTCGTTCCGGCCGGATACAACTTTGACATTGCCGGCAAGACGCTGCCCATGCCGGATGTATGCGCCGGTGTCATGAAGAAGGTCGACCCGCTGCTCAAGAGCTTTACGGGCATTTCGCTGACGAACACCGACACCAAAGCCGGCAACAAACCGGTTTACCTGGTCGGCGACTGTGACAAAGTCGGCAACCTTCGTAAGGTCATCTGGGGCGCCTGGGACGTCGCCATGAAGATCTGAGTTTCACCGCTCACGCATCTACAAAAACAAAAAGACCTGCTCTTCGGAGCAGGTCTTTTTATTGGTTCGTGGTTCAGATTTCCATGGAAAGCGCGGTGTTCAGGGCCTTCCAGTCGTCCTTGGCGTTCTTGTCCGCCAGGGCCTTGTCCGCAGCCTCCCGGACGCCGGCGTCTTCACAGACGAGCTTGGCGCTGTCGTAGTCCGTGAACAGGCGGTCCGCGTCGGCGGAAACGGCCGGCCAGTTGGTCTCAATGGTCTGCAGGTCTTCGGCGTCAATATTGGCCACACAGAGGCTGACGGCCGTCCGGAGGATGTCCTCCGACAGGTCGGCGGCGCTGTTGCTGACGGCCCAGCCGACCAGACCCACGGCATTGCTCATGGAACGGAGCGATGCGCCGGAAATACCGGGGCCCCACTCTTCGCACTCTTCCAGGACGTCCTCCAGCGTTTCGGCCAGGGCCGCCGCCTGTTTCTGTGCTTCTTCGTCGTTGGCAATCTTTTCCGTTGTGGTCTCCGTCTTCTTCGTGGTGGTCTCCACTTCGGCGGTCACGCTCTGGGTCTTGTCCCCGGCGCTGTTGCCTTCGTTTTCCGCACCCTTGCTGTCCTTGCAGGCGGCAAGCGCGAACACCAGCACGAGGCTCATGGTCAGAGCCAGAACGCGCCGGACCAGATTCCAAGAAGTCTTCATAACGGGTTCCTCCAAATTCTGTGTGTCGGGGCGCACGTTTCTTTTGAAAACGCGCCGCATTTCGGGTAAACTAGTAACCGTATTATAACACGTCCGCGCACCCGTGGACAAATGGAGGTTTCTGCCTATGCGCCGAATGGGTTTTGTGCTGCTCAGCCTGCTGCTGAGTCTGACGCTGTGCTGCACGCTGGCGCCGCCCGTGTTTGCAGCTGGAAACACCGGTGCAGTGACGAGTGCGGAAGGAAGCCTCCCGGGCGATTCAGCCACGGACGACAATCTGTCAGCCCCGGACGGAACGGAAGCGGCAGAGGCGGAAGAGGCGGCCGAAGACGGGAACGCGGACCGGCAGAGCTGGTCCTCCACCCGGACCATCCTGGTCATTGCGCTCTTCGCGGCGCTCCTGCTGTCCGTCGGAAGCTTTGTCACCTACCCCATCCTGCAGCGGAAAGTGGAGGATCTGAAGAAGGAATAAGGAAAAGAAAATTTAGCAAAAGGAATGAAGAATTCAAATTAGGGCAGGAAGCGCTCCCGGATGACGCGTTCCACGTCGTGAAAGTCTTCCCAGGGAATGAAGTCCTGGCCGTCTTCGGCCAGCTTCTTTGCCAGGCGGTCCCGCGCAAATACGAGGTCGGACGCCTTGGCCATTTTGAAGTCCGTGAAACTGTCTCCAATGCACATGCTGCTCTTGTAGGAGAACTTCTCCATGACCCGGACTTTGCTCATGATATGGTCCCCTTCTTCAAAGTCCGAATGGAGGATCATGGTGGGGCCGGAGGTGTCCAGCTCCAGGTCGTAGATGTCCAGCAGGTAGTCTTTGTACGGGTCCAGCTTCTCCCGGATGCAGGGCCGCAGCCCGCCCGAGATGATGACCACGGGAATACCCGCTTCTTTGCAGGTCTTCAGCAGATCTTCAAAGCCCGGCCGGATGGGCACGCTGCGCACGTATGCCAGAATGTCCGGCAGCCGGCTGGACGGAATCTTGGAAAACCCGTAGTGGACAATCTGGGAAAGGTTCAGGATGCCCAGTTTGAACTGGGCGCCTTTCCAGTAATACAGCAGCTTCGGGGTGAACCGCTTGAGGGTCCCCTCCAGCGTCTCTTCCGAGGTAATGGTCCCGTCAAAGTCTATAAACAGAATGTTGTTGTACATAAGGGACCTCCGTCAAGTCTGCGTTTGCGGTTTACTGCTTCATTTTCTGCAGTTTGGTTTCTTTCATAACGGCCATACAGATGACGACCAGTGCGGAGAGCACCGCCATCATAATGAGCATGGCCAGATGGTTGTTGCCCATCAGCGAGGTAATGCCGAGGAAAATGACACCGCCGATATTGCCCATCCACATCATCAGGCCTTCCGAGGTGCCCTCGCTTGTGGGGTACGCCTCTTCCGCGGCCAGCGTAATGAGGACCGGCGCGCTGCCGATGGTGAAGAATCCGTAGATGAGTCCGGCCGCCATCATACCGCCGAAACCGTTCATGAAGATGAACAGGGCAAAACCGATGGTTCCAATGATGTTGGCGCCGACCAGATACGGAAGACGCCGGTGGAGCTTGTCCTTGTCCGAGAACAGGGAAATGACCACGCTGCCGACGACGCCGATGAGAAGGATGGCAACGCCGATAATGCCGGACTGGGTGCTGTCAATGGCACCGCCGCTCATGTCGGTCATAATGGGTTCAATGAGCGTAAAGAACGCGTTGAAGATGCCGAGCATAATGAAGAAGATGAGAACACAGAACAGGAAGTTTTTCTTCTTCCAGGCTGTGACAAACCCTTCCTTGAAGTCCACCCGGACCGCCAGTTCCTCTTCACAGGGCGGCGTCGGCGGGGCCTCACGGGCAAAGATGAGGAACAGGACCGCAGAGACCGCGGCCGCAATGCCGTAGATGAGCATGATGGCCTTAATTTCTATGCCCTTCTCCAGAAGGATGGGCGACAGCAGGAAGGCAATGCTCATGCCGACATAGTTGGCCAGAAGCCCGCCGCTGTTGGCCGTGGCGCGCTCGTCTTCCGGGAACCACCTGCCGGCTACCAGGCCGGGGGCGTTCAGAATGAACGGCTGGGCAATGGAGAAGCCGATGGTCATGACAATGAGCATGGGGTAGCTGGCGCCGAAGATGCCGCGCAGAACGCCGCAGATGCCCATGACGACGGCACCGAACCCGACCGACTTCTTAAAGCCGAACTTCTCAAAGGCGGCCATGGACGGGACGGACAGGATGATCATGCCGACCATGAAGATGATGGACAGCAGGCTGATGGCGCTTTCACCCTTGACCGCGTCCGTGTACCCGTAGTACTTCCAGGCGTCCGTGGTAATGGTGAAGAAGGTGGCCCACATGACCTGGATCATGACGGCAATGAACAGATAGACGGCCAGCACGACCCAGCGGTAGCCGTAAACTTTGTAGGTGCGTTCGTTGAGTGCTTTCTCTGCCATGTCAAATAACTTCCTTTCGTTCCGGGACTCAGTTCATTTTCAGGTCCGCGTTGAGCTTGGCAAAGGACTTCTTGTTGTCGTTGTACAGGTCTTTGAAGACCGGGAAAATACGGTCGTAGACGTCTTTGTTCTTCATGTTCGGCGTGTAGGTGTTGGCCACGCGGATAAAGTCCTTGGTCTCCTGCGTCGTCTTGTAGACGCCGAGGCCAATGCCGATGGTGACGGCGGCACCCTGGGCGCCGACCTGCCGCGGTTCCTCGGTAACTTCCACCGGGCGTCCGGTGACGTCGGAGAGGATCTGTGCCACGAGCGGCGTCATGGCGCTGCCGCCGGTGAACCGCATGACCTCATTGGTCTTGATCTTCTGTTCCTCGGTTTCGAGGAGCCAGCGGAAGTGCATACAGACGCCTTCCAGAACGGCGCGGCAGAGGTCTCCCGAGCGGTTGTCCACGTCCACGTTGAAGAAAACGCCGCGGGTGTTGGCGTCTTCAAACGGGCAGCGGTTGCCGTGCATCCACGGCGAGAAGATGACGCCGTTGGAGCCGGCCGGCGTCTGACTGGCCACGCTGTACATAATGTCGTAGCTGTCAAACGGGGTGTTGGAGAGGCGTTCCTTGCACCACTCCATACATTTGCCGGCCGTTTCACAGTCGGCCATGTAGTAATACTCACCCGGAGTGACACCGACGAGGCCGCCGATGCTGTGGAAGATGTCAATGGTCGGGGTGTCAATGGCCGTGCAGACCCATCCGGAGGTGCCGGAGTTGACGTCCACGTCTCCGGGCAGAATGGCGCCGGAGCCGACCTGGCACATGGAGACGTCCGTGCCGCCGGAGATGACCGCGGTGCCGGGTTCCAGGCCGAGTTCCTCGGCCGGGCCCGGAAGCAGTTCTCCGACAATGTCCGTGGACTTCAGGATTTCCGGAAGGTGTTCCATGTCCACGTTCACGAGGTCACAAAGACGTTTGCTGTAGTCGTTGGTCTTAATGTCCATCAGGAACTGGACGTAGGCGTCGTCCATGCTCGTGGCCATGCGGCCGGTGGCACGGGCGTTCAGATAGTCTTTGCAGTCCAGCCACTTGTAGGTGCGCTTGAAGATTTCGGGCTCGTTTTCCCGGACCCAGTTGTAGCGGTAGACCGTGTCCTTGGAGCTGACCGGCGCCGCGTTGTTAATCTTCAGGAACTGCAGCAGTTTCGGAATGTTCATGCCGGCCACGGCAAGGCCGCTGTTGAACAGCCGCTTGTGCTGGTCCGTGGCGCGCGTATCCATAATATTCATGGCCGGGCGGAGCGCATTTCCGTTCTCGTCGACCATGACGAGCGTGCAGCACTGGGCGCTGCAGGCAATGCCCTTGATTTCCTCTTTCGGCGTGCCGGACTTCTGCAGAAGGTATTTCGTGGAGCGGCACATGGCGCGCCACCAGTCATCCGGATTCTGCTCCGTGCCGCCGTTGGGAAGGACAATGAGAGGATAGTGTTCTACTGCACCGCAGATGAACTTGATGTCCGAACGGGAAATATCAAACAGTCCCGCTTTGAAACCGGTCGTACCGACGTCATACCCTATTACCTTCACAAATCTTCCCCCTCAACTTGAGTCCATACAAAAAAGACCCCGGTCCGTTGTCCGACAAAATTTGTACGGGGTCTAATTTTTTACTATTATTCATTTTAATCCTTATATAG
>ONLO01000145.1 GCA_900318715.1 uncultured Eubacteriales bacterium
GACACGCAGAAGGCCATTGTTTCCGACATGTATGAGCTCTATAAGATAATGCACAAGAAGTACAGCAACCTGCCGTATTTCCTGTACGGCCACAGCCTGGGCTCACTCATTGTCCGCACGTACCTCACCAAGCACAGCAAAGACTTAAAGGCCGCCATCATCTGCGGCACCGGGTACTTCCCGAGCGTCCTGTCCGTGCTGAACCCGGTGCTGGGCATCCTGTCCCGCCTGCTCCGCGTGGACTACGACAAGATGATGCAGAAGGACATGACCCCGCCCAACAAAACCACCCCGCCGAAGTCCGAAATGCTGCAGCTCTTCTGGCTGTCCTACGACAAGCCCAACATTGAAGAGTACGTCCTGAATCCGTACGACGGCGCCCCGGCGAACAAGTCCATCCTGAATCTGGCCGGCTGCCTGCTGGACGGCGGCAAACCCGGCTGGATCCGCCGCATTTCGAAGAAACTGCCCATGTATATTATCTCGGGCGATGCAGACCCCGTCGGTCTCTGGGGCCGCGGACCGAAGATCATTTACCGTGAAATGAAGGCCGCCGGCCGGAATGTGGAGCTCAAGATCTACCCGCATACGCGGCATGAAATCCACAATGAACCCACGGTGAAGGACGAGGTCTACAACGACATCCTCACCTTCCTGAACAAGAACTTATAAGGGGATATTATGGAACGCTTTGTATTTGTCCATGGTCTGATGGGCTGGGGGAGTTATGACGCGCCGTACCGGTTCATGCCGTATTGGGGCATGTCCACCGGGGACCTGTTAAAACGGCTGAACAAGGCGGGGTTTCCCTGCTTTGCCGCCTCGGTGGCGCCGACGGGCAGCGCCTGGGACCGGGCCTGTGAGCTCTACGCCCAGCTGACCGGCACGCGCACGGACTACGGTCTGGCGCACGCGGAGAAATACGGCCACGCCCGTTTCGGCCCGGACTTCACCGGCAAGCCGCTCATTCCGGCCTGGAACGAGGAGAACCCCATCCATCTGCTGGGGCACTCCTTCGGCGGGCCGACGGTCATTCTGTTTTCGTACCTGCTGACCTACGGGGCGCAGGAGGAGGCGGAGGCCTGTGTGCGGGCCGGGGAACCGGACATGGTCAGCCCGTTTTTCAAGGGCAGCCAAAGCGCATTGCTCCGCTCGGTCACCACGCTGGCCGGTGTTAACAACGGCACCACCGCGGTGGGGTCCGGCAATGTCCCCGACACGGCATACTATGACATGAACCCGGACGTGGCTTACGCCGCCAGCCGGGACATCCGCACGGCCGCCGACATCTACTACTTCGCCGTCCCGTGCAACGCCTCCGTGCGCCAGCCCGACGGCACGTACCGGATGGATCCGAAGAAGACGGAAAAGCTTTACCGGGACGCCGGCAACTTCATCGGCACCCACACCGGCCGCACCGCCGGGGGCCTTCGCATTGGCCACGCGTGGCTGCCCAACGACGGCCTGGTCAACACCGTTTCGGCAGGCGCACCCGCCGGCCATACCGCCGTGAACTTTGACGAGGACCTGCCCCCGCGCCCCGGCCAGTGGACGGTCATGCCGTACTACAAAGGGGACCACATGTCCTTAATGGGCGGCCTCACCATCCGCAACAAGGACATTGACCGCTTCTACCAAAATCACCTTCGTCTCCTGCAAACCCTCGCTTAATGACAAAAACCGCTGCTTATTCGCGGCGGTTTTTTCTTGTCAGGAGGCCCATGACGCATTATAATTTTAGCAAATAAAAAATGCGGCAAAACGCAAACCGGGAAAAGAAATGAGGGGACCCTATGTATACCATCAAAGACTTATACGACCTGGACCACACCATTGCCAAAGACTACCTGGACCAGTTCACGTATCCGTGGGAAGCGCTGAAGGGCATTAAGGACCTCATCCTGGAACTCGGCCCGCAGCTCGGCGACGGCTACGAGGAAATTTCCGAGCACGTCTGGGTCCACAAGACCGCCAAAGTCTTCCCGTCGGCGTATCTGGGCGCCCCGTGCATTATTGGCCCGGAGACCGAAGTGCGGCACTGTGCGTTCATCCGCGGATCGGCTCTCGTCGGCGCCAACTGCGTCGTCGGCAACTCCTGCGAACTCAAGAATGTCATCCTCTTTGACCACGTTCAGACCCCGCACTACAACTACGTCGGAGACTCCATCCTCGGCTACTACAGCCACATGGGCGCCGGCTCCATTACGTCCAACGTCAAGTCGGATAAGAAACTGGTCGTCGTGCACAACGGCACGGAGCAAATTGAGACCGGCATTAAGAAATTCGGCGCCATGCTCGGCGACTACGTCGAGGTCGGCTGCAACTCGGTCTTAAACCCCGGCACCGTCATCGGCCGCCACTCCAACATTTACCCGACGAGCTGTGTCCGCGGCGTCGTCCCGGAGAACAGCATCCACAAAAACACCGGCATGGTCATTGAGAAGAAATAAGTAAAGCCCCGAGCCAAGCGGCCCGGGGCTTTTTCTGTTTTTTATAAAATCCAAAAGTTTATCCCACCTGGGCAATGACATTCATCATGTCCAGGTAGCGGCCATGGACGGTGGCCGGATCTTCGCTGAACACGCCGCCGACCGCGCCGAGGTGGTCCGTGGGCCACTGCGGCATGACGTTCCAGACGCCGGCCTGCAGCTTGCCGTGGTACGTTTTATGCGGCATGGTCCGGAAGGCGCCGCCCGCCGTGCGGTAAATGGGGTACTTTGCGGACTTCACGTTGACCAGGCCGTCGTTCATGAACCAGGAGGAATCCACCGTGTACGGGGTCAC
>ONLO01000189.1 GCA_900318715.1 uncultured Eubacteriales bacterium
CGGCCGGCGTATACGCCGGCGTAAAGTCCGGCGTGGCAAGACCGCAGAGCTTGATGACCGCCATTTCCATTTCAATGCGGCGGTTCAGCCCTTTGCGGATGTAGGCAAGTGTGTCGCCCAGGACATTGAGGGCGTTCAGGATGTCCGCCATGGTGGTGCCGCGGGCCTGCGCAATGTAGTCCTGCAGCTCCTCCCCGGAGCAGACGATGAGGGTCCGCGGGTCCTTCACGGTCCGGCAGACCATAAGGTTGCGGAAGTGGTTGATGAGTTCGCTGCAGAGGCGCTCCATGTCCACGGAACGGCCGTGCAGGTCCCCGATGGTGTTCAGGGCACCGGCGCCGTCCTTCTGCAGGATCTGGCCGGCCAGCGTGAAGAGGTGCTGACGCCCGGCCAGGCCGACGACTTCGTTGACCACGGCTTCGTCAATGCTCTTCCCGTGGCCCATGCACTGGTCCAGAATGGACAGGGCGTCCCGCAGGGCGCCGTCCGCCAGGCGGGCAATGAGTCCGGCGGCACCGTCCGTCAGTTCCAGCTCTTCCTTCTGCGCCACATCCTTGACGCGCGCGGCAATGTCTTCGGGGTCAATGCGCCTGAAGGCGAACCGCTGGCAGCGGGACAGGATGGTGGCCGGAAGCTTGTGGACTTCGGTGGTGGCCAGGATGAATTTGACGTGCTCCGGCGGCTCTTCCAGGGTCTTCAGCAGCGCGTTGAACGCGCCGGTGGAGAGCATGTGGACTTCGTCAATAATGTAGACGCGGTATTTGCCGCCGACCGGCGTGAAGTTCGCCTCGTCCCGGATGTCCCGGATGTTGTCGACGCCGTTGTTGGACGCCGCGTCAATTTCCACCACGTCCAGGACGCGGCCGCTGTCAATGCCGCGGCAGGTGTCGCATTCATTGCAGGGGTCCCCGTTCACCGGGTGCTCACAGTTGACGGCCTTGGCGAAGATCTTGGCGCAGGTCGTCTTGCCGGTTCCGCGGGAGCCGGAGAACAGATAGGCGTGCGAATGCCGCCCGGTCTTCACCTCATTCATAAGGGTCCGGGTAATGTGATCCTGTCCGACCACATCCGCAAACACCTGCGGCCGGTATTTCCGGTACAACGCCTGATACACGGCGGCATTCACCTCCTGGGAAGAATGAAAAAGAAGCGAAGCTGCTTTTGCCTGACCATATGGCGAGCAGGCGGACTGTGGCGCACGGTGCAAACCGCTTAATGCTGCTCGGTTCCCCGCCTGACATGATTCACAGCGCTCCGTCGCACAGGACCCACGCGCCATATGGCCAGATAAAAGCGCACTCCGCTTTTACCGCGAACCCCGTGGAGTTCGCGTACAATATTATACTGGATGGACCGCTCAAAATCAACCAGTTACTATTATATTAAATTAGATATTGTATCGCACGGTAATATTTTTAATGCTAATTCCAACGCTTTATGATATAATACGTCTATATGCCCTCCGGGAAGGTACCGGAGAGGCTGTGTTACGCAAATAATTCCAAGTAAGGAGCAACAATACATGGCACTGTTCAAAAACCTTTTTGACTACTCTTCCAAGCAGGTCCGCAAGGCAACCCCCATTAAGGACCAGGTCGTGGCGCTCAAACCGACCTACGAGAAGATGACGGAAGAGGAGCTTCGCGCCGTTACGCCCGCACTCAAAGAGCGGCTGGCCAACGGTGAAACGCTGGACGACATTCTGCCGGACGCCTTTGCGGCTGCCCGTGAAGCTTCCCGCCGCGCGGTCGGCATGGAGCCCTATGAAGTGCAGATCATCGGCGGCATTGTTCTTCACAACGGCGGTATTGCCGAAATGAAGACCGGTGAAGGTAAAACCCTTGTGGCCGTTCTTCCCGCCTACCTCAACGCCCTTTCCGGAAACGGTGTCCACGTCGTCACGGTCAATGACTATCTGGCCAAACGTGACGCTGAGTGGATGGGCAAGGTCTACCGTTACCTCGGACTCTCCGTCGGCGTCATTGTCAACGGGCTGAAATCCGACCAGCGCCGGGAGGCCTACAGCGCCGACATTACCTACGGCACCAACAACGAATTCGGATTCGACTACCTCCGGGACAACATGGTCCAGTACAAGAGCGAAAAGGTCCAGCGCGGCCTCAACTACGCTATTGTGGACGAAGTCGACTCTATCCTCATTGACGAAGCCCGTACCCCGCTCATCATTTCCGGTCAGGGCTCCGAGTCCACCGACCTCTACCAGATGGCCGACATGTTCGTCACGGGCCTGAAAATGGCCAAGATCAAGGAACTCGACACCAAGGAAGAGGCCGAGGACGAAGCCGGCGACGCCGACTACCTCATTGACGAGAAGAACAAGGTTGCCACGCTGACCCAGAACGGTGTCAAGAAGGCCGAGGCGTTCTTCCAGGTCGAGAACCTCACGGACGCCGACAACACCGAAATCTTCCACCACATTAACCAGGCCATCCGCGCCCACGGCATTATGCACCGCGACATTGACTACATTGTCCGGGACGGCGAAGTCCTCATTGTCGACGAGTTCACCGGCCGTATTATGCACGGACGCCGCTACAACGAAGGTCTCCACCAGGCCATTGAGGCCAAGGAGAAAGTCAACGTCCGCCGTGAGAGCAAGACGCTGGCCACCATTACGTTCCAGAACTACTTCCGTCTGTACACCAAACTGGCCGGCATGACCGGCACCGCCATGACGGAGGCCGACGAGTTCTCCGAAATCTACAATCTGTTCCCGGTGGAAATTCCGACGAACGAGCCCATGATCCGCGACGACCACGAAGACGTCGTCTACAAGACCGAGAACGCCAAGTTCAACGCGGTCTGTGACCAGATTGAAGAGTGCCACGCCAAGGGCCAGCCGGTCCTGGTCGGTACCGTCTCCATTGAAAAGTCCGAAAAGCTCAGCGCCCTTCTGAAGAAGCGCAACATTAAGCACGAAGTCCTCAACGCCAAGAACAACGAGCGTGAGGCCGAAATTGTTGCCCAGGCCGGCAAGTACGGCGCGGTCACCATTTCCACCAACATGGCCGGTCGTGGTACCGACATCATGCTGGGCGGCAACCCCGAATTCATGGCCCGTGCCGAACTCCGCAAGTCCGGCTTCTCCAACGACGTTCTCGTTGAGGCCATGGGCTACGCGGAAACCGACAACAAAGACGTCATCAAGGCCCGCGCCGAGTTCGAGGAACTGAAAGAGAAATACGATGCACTCGTCAAGCCGGAGCATCAGAAGGTCGTCGACGCCGGCGGACTCTTCATTGTCGGCACCGAGCGCCACGAATCCCGCCGCATTGACAACCAGCTGCGCGGCCGTTCCGGCCGTCAGGGCGACCCCGGCGAAAGCCGCTTCTACCTCTCCATGGAAGACGACCTGCTCCGCCTCTTCGGCGGCGAGCGGATGAACCGTATTATGGAGACCCTCAAGGTCGACGAGAACCTGCCCATCCAGATGCGCACGCTCACCAAGACCATTCAGAACGCCCAGAAGAAACTGGAAGGCCAGAACTACGGCACCCGGAAACACGTCCTCAAGTACGACGACGTCATGAACCAGCAGCGTGAGCTCATCTACTCGCAGCGTGACATGGTCCTCGACGAAGCCGACCTCAAGGATCAGATCCTCAGCATGCTCGACGAGACCATTGACGAGAATCTCGACTTCTTCTGCGCCGACGACGACCCGGCCAACTGGAACCTCACCGGTCTCCGCGAAAAACTCGGCGGCTGGGCCATTGAAGAGGACAAGATTGCCGGCGACGACAAGGAAGCCCTCCGCGAACTCATCAAGACCACCGCACACGAGCGCTACGAAGCCCGTGAGCATGAATTTACACCCGAAGTCACCCGGAATCTGGAGCGCATGCTGCTCCTCCGCAACGTCGACATGCTCTGGATGGACCACATCGACGCCATGGAAGAACTCAAGCGCGGCATTGGCCTCCGGTCCTACGCTCAGCAGGACCCGGTCGTCGCCTTCAAGTTCGAGAGTTCGGAAGTCTTCAATGAAATGACGGAAGCCATCCGTGAGAACACGGTCAAAGACATGATGACCGTCCAGCTCCGGAAGCAGGCTCCCATCCGCCGCAAGATGTCCGTCCGCATTACCCACGAAGCGGCTGCCGCCGAACCCGGCACCGAAGGCGCTGCGGACAACAAGGGCACGAAAGGCGTGGAAAACAAACCCATTGTCAAAGCCAAGCGGCCGGGCCCGAACGACCCGTGCTGGTGCGGCAGCGGCAAGAAGTATAAGAAATGCCACATGATGCAGGACATTGAGGAGGGCAAAGTCTAAGCCTTCCGTCCGGGGGAAGCGCAACTATGGAAACGACATCGTCTGTTTTTCAGAAGCTTTACGGGGACCATCTCCCCATGCGCGCCCGCGTCACTAACATTTTCTTTTCGCTCGGTCTTCTGGTGTTCCTGGTCAGCCTTGCCGCCGACCTCCTCTCCGGACTGCCGTCCCAGGCCCTTCTGACCGAAGGGCTGGGCTTTCTGCCCGTGGCGCTGTTCTGGGTGGTCTCCGCGCGCAAGCCGGAACACAGCCGAACCGTCCTGACGCTTGCCCTCATGGCCGTCAATTTCCTGTATTTACCCATCGTCTATTTAACCGGAGGCTCCATTAACAGTGGGGTCTCCGCTTATTTTCTCCTGGTCCTGGCGCTCCTCTATTTTTACGTCCGGAGCCCGCATCGGAAGCTCCTCATGGTCGCGGCCAGCCTCTACGACATGGCCGTTTACGGGGCCGCCTACCTGCTGCAGGACCGCATTTCCGGCATCTTCCCGCTGGCGGCGTCCGACCGCGGCCACATCTACTTCAACATCGGCCTCCGGGTCGTCATTGTCTCCACGGTGCTCAGCGTCTTCGGCAAACTCCTGTTCCGCATGCTGCGAAATGAGAACCACAAGGTGACCAACGCCATCAACGAAATCAGCCGCCGCGCCGAAGTGGACCCGCTCACCGGCCTCTACAACCGCCGGTACCTGTACGAGCACCTGGAAGCCCTGCTGCAGCAGGCCCGGGAAACCGGCCGGCCGCTCTCCGTCATCCTCGTGGACATTGACTACTTCAAAGACGTCAACGACCGCTACGGCCACATTGCCGGGGACGAGATCCTGAGCCGTCTCAGCCGGCTGCTCATGCGGTCCATTACCGGACCGGAAATCCTGGCCCGCTACGGCGGCGAAGAGTTTGTCTTCGTCCTCCCCGGCTGTTCCGAAGAGAAGGCTCTGGAACGTGCCGAGCGCTTGCGGGAAGAGGTGGAAGCTGCATCGCTCTCGGCGGTTTATGGTGACACGTCCCCCATGACCGTCAGTGCCGGCGTTGCCGCGTTCTCCCCCGACATGGACCCTGTCCGGCTCATTGAGACGGCGGACCGCGCCATGTACCGGGCCAAAGGCCTCGGGCGCAACCGCGTCTGCATGGGGAAGGAGGGTGACCGTCCTTGAAACGCATCCGCTCCTCCCAGCTCAAAGCGGGACTCTACTACCTGTTCCTGCGGACCCTGCTCCCCGGGAGCCTCATCCTGCTGGTCCCGAAGCTCATCCTCCGCTTCAGCGTCTACCACGTGGTGTGGTATGCCGCGTTTTTCGTATTCCTGTTGGCCATGTACCTGCTGTTCCAACGCGACACGCACTTCCGGTCCCGGGAAATCCAGTATGCCGTGTTCAGCCTGGTGCTGTCGCTCGTTTTCCTCCCGTCCGCGTTCTTCGTGGCCGGCGGGGTGCGAAGCGGCGCGCCGCTCCTGTACATCTTCGGGTCGTTTGCCGCTGCGCTGCTGCTCGACGGTGTGCTCATGGTCACCGGCCTCGTGCTGAACGCCGCCTCATTTGCGGCCGTTCTGGCGGTCAGCTACCGGCACCCGGACTGGGTCCTGTACTTCTCCGACATTGGGAACTACGCGTACCTGTTCATTCCCATGAACGCCATTCTGCTGGCCATCCTCATCGGCGAGAGCCTCCGCATGATCTACCGGAATTACCGGGAGAACCAGAAAATGCTGGAGGAACTCATGGTCCAGTTAAACGACGCCGCGGTGCGGGACCCGCTCACCGGTGCCTACGACCGCGGGTTCCTCATGGATTCCCTCAACACCTGCATTGCCGAAATCCGGGACGGAGACCTGAACACGTTTTCGCTCATCCTTCTGGATCTGGACCATTTCAAGGCCATCAATGACCGGTACGGCCACCTGGCCGGCGACGACTGCATCCGGAACCTGACCGCCATCCTGCGGCACAACCTGCGCGGGGACGACGTCATTGCCCGCTACGGCGGCGAGGAATTCATCTGCGTCCTGCGCGGCGCCGACGAGGTCACCGCGTACCGCCGGGCCGAACAGATCCGGGAAGCCGTGGCCGGTGCGCCGCTCTCCCCCATGGTCCCGGAACCCGTCACCGTCAGCGGCGGCATTACAGGCTACCGGGAAGGCCGCTCGGCGCTCGACTACATTGCCGATGCCGACCGAAACCTGTACACCGCCAAGCGCCGCGGCCGCAACCGCATTGTGGCAAAGCTCGGCCGGGCCGCCCTGCGGATCCCCGAGCTGCGGGACGCCGTTCAATCGGTGTCCGAAACCGGAGAACCGCCGCACAACCGGCGCGCCACCGACAAAAAAGAGGATTAAAAAACAGCCCCACCGA
>ONLO01000080.1 GCA_900318715.1 uncultured Eubacteriales bacterium
CGGTGAGACTGAGCTCCGGGAACAGCACCAACTTCGTTCCGCGCGCGGCGGACTCCTCCATAAACGACAAAAACCGCGCAAGGTTCTGCTCCTTGTCCGCTTCCGCCGCCATGGAGAACGCTTCCATTCGAATCAGAGACATTGTGCAGCCTCCTTTCCATTTTTTCCTGTTTTTGTTTTCCGTTTTTCTCAATGTAGCATATCCCTGCCCGTCCAACAACAACACAAGAGAAGAAAACAGATTAAATCAACGAACCATATCAGAAACTCTTTACAGTTATAAGTCAGACACGTATTCTAGGAGTTGAGAGGGGGTATTATATGTATCCTTGCTGTATTCTGATTGCGCTGATCCTCCTGTACATCTGGGGTGCACAGGACCGGGCCAACGCCGTCAAAGATTACATCCGGTACAAGCTGACCGGAGCGGACGTAGACGAGGACTTTTCGCAAAAGACGCTGCGCGAGGTCCTGGACGAAGCAAAGCGTGAAAATTCTGTATTCAAGAAAAACAAGGAGGGGTATACCGATGGCAGAACCAAGATTGTCCATTTACGAGAAGACCAAAATGGCGGGCCCGGTAACGAAGAAGCACAAACGTAGGCTCTGGTGTTACTACGTGGTCTGGGCCATCCTCGGACTGATTCCGGCCATTGCCGGGCTCAGCTGGCGGTGGCAGCTGGCCGGCTTCGGCTGGTCGGTGCCCGGCGGCGGGTTCCTGGCGCTCGGCGGAGCGTTCGGCGTCCTGATGTTCATCCTGACGCTGGTCCTTATGCTGCTTGCCATTGTTGCATGGTGGCTGACCGGCTATGCCCCGTTCCCGTTTCTCATCTGGGGCATTATGCTCGTACTGCCCATTACCGTGTTCTTCCGGGACTCGAAATGGCAGTTCCCGGTCATCTGGCTCATCCTCGGCGCCATTGTCCTGTATTTCATCCTGACCCGGATCCATAACCATAATATGGAAAAGCGCTCGCTGAAGAAGCAGAAAGAGCGCGTGGAATACTTTAAGGAAGAAATTCCCGCCGAGCTCGCCGTGGCCGAGCCGGAAGTGGCGGACGACCAGTTCGAACTGACCGAGGAACAGCTGCGGATGCAGAAACATCTCTTCGACCTCACCTTCGGTCCTTTCGGCGAATTCCGGGGATTCACCAAACCCAAGAGTTCTCAGATTCCCCTGCCTGCCCTGCGGTACCAGATCAACTCCATGCAGAACGCCCTGCAGCAGATCCAGTGCCAGTACACCCCCAACTTCCACGGGTATGCCACGCAGGCGCAGCGGACGCTGATTGATCTTTACCGCCACCCGAAAATCTGGTCCTACTGGAGAATGGAGAACATTCTCGGCAACCTGGATTTCGACGGCAACCCCATTAAGAAAGACAACGTCATGATGACCGGCTTCTTCCTGGTCAACGTCACCATGTATATGCGTAATACGGGTGACATGCGCTACGCGGAGCCCGGCAGTCTGACCTTCAAAAACAAGCACGGCACGTATGAGCACGACGTCCACACCGTGGCGGACGCCATTGTCTGGAACTGGAACCACCGGGACTATGTCGTGTATCCGTGTGAGCCCAATTTCATCTATTCGCTCTGTAACTGGAAGGCGATTCAGAGCATGATCAGTTACGACAAAATTTTCCACACCGGGAAGTGGGCGGAGAACGCGGACCGCGTGTACAACCACTTCGTGGAGGAGATGACCTCCCCGAGCGGTACCTCATATCTGATCAAGTCGGCGCGCATGGGCTGCGGCGTGGCCCTTCCGCTGCCGAATGCCGAGGCGTTCCAGATTCCCATGTACAACACGGAGGATATGGATCTGGCCCGTAAGACCTATGCGTTCTTCCGCAAGGATTCCTTTGAACGGGACCCGGAGGGCAAGCTGCACTTCAAGGCCATCCCCTTCGACCACGGAAGCAACTCGAAGAATTACTGCGACACGGTATCGCTCTGCCTGTTCCCCGCCAAGGAAATGGGCGACCGCGAAGCGGTGGAGGCCGCCAGCGAGACCCTGCGCAGCAAGTGCGAACGGATTGAGGAAAACGGCGCCATCTGGTACAAGTGCTCCAACGAGGCCAACGCCGTCATGCTGTCGGCGTCCATCAACACCCGCAACGGCTGGCGCCGGGCGGTTGTGGACGGGCCGGCCGCGTGCACCTTCGAAGGCCCGCTGCTGAGCGACGCCCCCTATCCGGACGTCATGGTGGCCAAAGCCTTCAGCCACGGCAAGGATCTGGAACTCGTTCTCTATCCGTTTGAAAAAGAGGGCTGCGAAGCCACGCTGGGACTTTCCCGTATGGTGCCCGGCGCCAAGTATCTGGTGGCCGAGACCGGCGAGACGTTCACCGCCGACGCCGACGGCACCGCCAGCCTGACGGTGTCCATTGAGCGCCGCACGTCCGTGACCATTGTTCCCGCATGAAAACAGCAAGACTTTATGTGGACGGCATGTACTGCGCCGCCTGCGGCGTTGAAATAGAACGCGCTCTGCACGCCGTCCCCGGAGTCGAAACGGCCAATGTGTCCTCGGCCGAGGACTGCGCCGTTGTCAGTTACGATGAAAGCCGGCTTTCCGTGTCCGCCATTATTGAGCGGATCCGGGAAACCGGCTATTCGGCTATGGAGTACTCGTACGGCTCTATGGCCAAGGTCAA
>ONLO01000077.1 GCA_900318715.1 uncultured Eubacteriales bacterium
GCTCCGCCCAAACCGCCAGTTCCTGCCGGACTGGGCCATGGGCGGCATGATCCTCGCCGTCCAGGGCGGCACGGACCGCATCCTGGAGACGGCCTTCCGGGCACAGGATGCCGGCATGCCCGTCGCCGGCATCTGGAGCCAGGACTGGTGCGGCTGCAAAAAGACGGTCATGGGATACCAGGTCAACTGGAACTGGGAGGCGGACCAGGCGCTCTATCCGGAGCTGGCTGCTGCCATCCGGAAACTGCAGGAGCGCGGCATCCAGTTCCTGGCCTACCTCAATCCGTACCTGGTCAAGGACGGCCCGCTCTACCGCCACGCCAAACAGAAGGGCTACCTCATTACGCACCCGGACGGCAGCATTTACCATATGAAATCCACGACCTTTGAGGCCGGCATGCTGGACCTCACGAATCCGGAGGCCGCCCGGTACATCAAAGAGACCCTCATCCAAAAAAACATGCTGGACCTCGGCGTCAAAGGATACATGGCCGACTTCGGCGAATACCTCCCGCTGGACTGCGTCCTTCACAGCGGAGACCCTGCGGTTCTGCACAACCAGTGGCCGGTCCTGTGGGCAAAGCTGAATCGCGAGGCAACCACCGAATACGGCGACCCCGACGTCTTCTTTTTCACACGCTCCGGCTACCGCGGCATTGAAGAATACGCCCCCATCCTCTGGAACGGCGACCAGCACGTAGACTTCTCCAAAGACTACGGCATGCCCTGCATTCTGCCTGCCACGTTTTCGCTCGGGTTCTCCGGCGTCCCGCTCGTCCACGCCGACTGCGGCGGCTTCTTCTCCTTCCTGCGCATGTCCCGTTCGGACGAACTCCTGCGGCGCTGGCTGGAACTCTCGGCGTTCTCGGTCTGCATGCGAAGCCATGAGGGCATCCAGCCCGGGCGCAATGCCCAGCCCTATGACGAACGCATTCTTCCGGAGGCGGCCCGGTTTGCCCGGATGCACCAGGCGCTGCTCCCCTATCTGAAGCACGTGCTGCGGGAAGCACAGGCCGGCGTGCCCGCTCTCCGCCCCGACTTCTTTGAGACCGGGGACTTAGAGCAGCACTATGACGACTATTCCTACTACCTCGGCCAGGACCTGTTCGTGGCCCCGGTGGTTACCGCTCATACCAAAAAGCGTACCGTTTACCTGCCCGAAGGGACCTGGATCCATCTTCTGACCGGAGAACGGTACTCCGCCGGCTTCCACAAGGTCCCGGCACCCATCGGGTCCCCCGCGGTCTTCTACCGGGAGGGCTCGGCATTCACATCCACATTCCTTGCCTGCCGCGCAGCAGGCCGACCATGATGAAAGGAAACGAATGACTATGACAACTGCTGCACCACGAACCAGCGGCATTGCCACAAGAGACAAGATCGGCTACGCCATGGGCGATACAGGGTCTTTGCTCCTCTTCGGCCTTGTCCAGAGCGTCCTGCAGAAATACTACACGGACCTTCTCGGCATTTCCATTGTGAGCATTCTGGTCCTGTTCATTGTGGCCCGCATCTGGGACGCCGTCAACGACCCCATCTGGGGACGCATTGTTGACGTCGTCAAGCCCTCGCCGCAGGGACGCTACCGCATCTGGATCCGCCGGCTTGCCATTCCGCTGGCCCTGTCCGGCGTCCTGATGTTCGTCAAGATCCCCGGGCTCTCCCAGACCGGCTACTTTGTCTATGCCGCCATTACCTATATCCTCTTCGGCATGCTTTACACCGGCGTCAATATTCCGTACGGGTCCATGGCCCAGGTCATTACGACGGATGAACGGGAGCGCTCGTCGCTGTCCATCTTTCGGTCCATCGGCTCCACCATCGGCGCCATGCCGGCGTTAGCGCTCATCAGCCTGTGTTACGTCACGCTGGCGAACGGGTCCAAAGTCATGTCCTACTCCAAAGTCCTGACCGGCGTCGTCATCATTGCCGTACTGTCGGTCCTGGCGCTGTGGCTCTGCTACGCCTGGAGCAAAGAACGCGTGGTCCCGGAAGCGCGTGAGCTGCCGAATGCCAAAGACACGTTCAAAGTCTTCGGGACTCTGCTGAAGAGCCGGCCTTTCGTCGTGCTCTGCCTGGTCGGCATGCTCTTCCTGGCCTCCCAGATGTTCAGCCAGAGCTACTACACCTACCTGTTCCACTACTACTTCAACGCGCCCGGACTCTCCATGCTGCCGACCGTCTGCCAGTACCTGCCGGTGGCCGTCATCATGTTTTTGGCCGGCAAGCTGTCGGTCAAGTTCGGCAAAAAAGAACTCTGTGCGCTCGGCATGCTGCTGGCCGGTATCTCGTTCCTCGTGCTCTTCTTCCTGCACACGACGAACGCCTGGGTCTTCCTGGGCTTCTGCCTCCTCAGCGGCATTGGCAACGCGTTCCTGTACCTGCTGGTCTGGGCGCTGACGACGGACGCCATTGACTACAACGCCGTCCGTTTTGGTCTCCATGACGATGCCACCAGCTACTCGCTCTACAACTTTGCCCGCAAGCTGGGCCAGACGGTTTCGGCCATTCTGGTCAACACCTCCCTCATGAAGATCGGCTACACCAATAACGTGCTCAACGCCGCCAACATTACGGACGCCACCCTGAACCGGATGTACAACGACTCGGTCCTCATTCCGGCCGTTCTCTTCCTGCTCTGCTTTGCCCTGCTCTGGTTCGCTTACCCGCTCGGCAAGAAGCAGCTGGCGGTCCTGCAGGAGGAAAAGGCAGCAATCCTCTGAGCCAAAACCTATTCAAAACCTTCTCAAGCACAAAAAAGAAGCACCCGGAAGGGTGCTTCTTTTCCTCTGGTTTGCGGCCGGCGTTCAGTTTGCAGGCCGATTATTCGGCGCCGTCCCGGGTCAGGACGACCTTGATGGTCTTGAAGATGATTTCAATGTCTTCCCACAGGGTCCAGTTGCGGATGTACTCCGAGTCCAGCCGGACCACTTCGTCAAAGTCGGTAATCTTGCTGCGGCCGCTGGTCTGCCAGAGACCGGTAATGCCGGGCTTAATACTCATGCGGACCCGGTGGTTCAGGTCGTACCGCTCCCATTCATCCAGGGTCGGCGGCCGTGTTCCGACAATGCTCATGTCCCCTTTGAGGACATTGAAGAACTGCGGGAACTCGTCCAGCGACGTGTTGCGGATGAAGTTGCCGATGCCCTTGGGCCGGCCGTCTTTGCCCTTGTGTTCGCTGCCGATGATCCGCGGGTCGTCGTCCATCTTGAACATGAGGCCGTCCTGGATTTTGTTCTGCTTCATGTACTCGGCTTTGCGCGCTTCCGCGTCCATGTACATGCTGCGGAACTTGAACATTTTGAACGTCTTGCCGTTGCGGCCGACGCGGGTCTGCTTGAAGAAGATGGGACCCGGCGACTTAATGAAGATGAGCGGCCCGATGAAGATCATGATAAGGATGGTAATGAGACAGCCGACAACGCCGCCGAGGATGTCCACGATCCGTTTGAGGAACATCTGGGACGGCGTGACGAACTTCATGCTGCTCGTCAGGACGGAGTAGTTGCCGAACCGTTCCACATACAGCTTGCCGGCGCTCTCCGGTGCAATGACGCAGAGATGGACCGTTATGCCCATGGTGTAGATTTCATCCAGGACCTCGTCCGGGATCTGGAGCCAGGGCGGCAGGTTGATGAAGACCTCGTCCACCCAGCCGTGGGCAATGAAGTCCAGGATGTTGCTCTCGTTCCCCACGACCTTGACGTTCTCGCCGTAACGGGTATCCGGCTCCTCTCCTTCGAAGTTCTCGTCCATGAGAACGAGGCCGGTGAGGCGCATGTCCCGGAATGCGGGGCCGTCGAAGTTTTTGACAATGCCGTCCGCCAGTTCCCGGGTCGTAATGGCCACGACCGACCGGCCTCCTTTGGTGGCCCGGGACGTCCGCTTGAGGGCCGTCTTGAGGGCAATCCGGGAGAGCAGGGTCACGAGGCCGTAGAGGATGGCGCCCACGAACAGGATGAGACGGGAAATGTTGCCGATTTCGTGGATGATGAAGAGGATGAACAGTTCGACCAGGAAGACCAGCCCGACATAGGAAACCGTCCGGGCAAACTCCTGGGTGTTGCTCCGTTTGAGGACATTCTTGAACGGAGACGTGAAGAGGATGACAATGACCTGGGAGAACAGCAGCGTCACTTCCACCAGACGAAGCGGGAACGTCTGGTAGGCCTCGCCCACAAAGTGAACGAAGTATTCGTAAGACGCCAGGATACAGAGCTGCATGAAGATGAAGTCCATGAGCATGAAGTCCCAGTGTTTCCGCCAGGAAGAGATACCTTTTCTGTACATGAGTTCCTCATTTTCGGCGCAGTTACGCCAAATCCCTTTCTTTTTGTTGTCTCTGTAAAGGGGTTCCGCTTTACAGGAATCGTTATCTTCGATTAATTCTTTTCAGTTCGATGATACTGTACTACATATGAGACTGAAAATCAAATGGTACGCTGTA
This sequence comes from uncultured Eubacteriales bacterium, assembly GCA_900318715.1. Taxonomy (GTDB): domain Bacteria; phylum Bacillota; class Clostridia; order Oscillospirales; family Acutalibacteraceae; genus RUG420. The sequence goes on from ONLO01000077.1 coordinate 4,448, forward strand.
TTTTGTGGGCCCGGACAACCGAAGGCGCCCGGTTTCGTTTCTTCCGAAATCTTTACATTTTATTTAAGAAAATCCTGTTATACTGTTAGAACTGAAGTACATTATCCGAAGAGGTTTTACCTATGCCATCCAAACTCAAAAAATTCATTGCCGGCGACGACATGGATGTGGTCCTGGACAGCGCCCCTGCAGCACCGTCTGCGGGGTTCCGCTCGTTTCTCGAGATTCCGCCCGTGTCGGCCCCGCTGAACGAGGGCCTTACCGAGGCCCAGGTTCTGGAGCGCATGGAGAACGGATACGCCAACATTAACACCGTGTCCGCCACCAAGACCGTCCGCCAGATTTTCCACGACAACATCTTCACTTACTTCAACCTGATTTTCTTTGTCATTGCGGTCATCCTCATTTCGGTCGGCGCGTTTTCCAACCTCTTTTTCCTCAATATTGTCATTCCCAATACGGTCATTGGTATTATCCAGGAACTGCGGGCCAAGAAAGCCGTGGACGAACTGACCATCCTGGCAGAGGAAAAGCTCAAGGTCCTGCGCGCCGGGAAGTGGACGGAACTCCCCTCCTCCTATCTGGTGCGAGACGACATTGTCCAGTTTGAAAACGGCGACCAGATCTGCGCGGATGCCGTCATCCGCAGCGGGCGGGTCTCCGTCAACGAGTCCCTCCTCACCGGCGAGAGCGACGCCATCCAGAAGGCATCCGGCGACGAGCTGCGCTCCGGCAGCACCTGTACGTCCGGACGCTGCATTGCCCAGCTGACGCACGTCGGCGCGGAGTCGTACGCGGCCCGCCTGACCGTGGAGGCCAAGAGCAACGCCGGCGTCGGAAAATCGGAAATGATGCGGTCCCTCGACCGCTTGATCCAGACCATTGGCATTACCATTATTCCGGTCGGCATTGCCCTGTTCCTGCGGCACCGGCTGTCCGTGCTCCTGCCCATCCGGGAAGCGGTGCGTTACACCGCGTCCGGCGTCCTCGGCATGATTCCCGAAGGCCTGTACCTTCTGACCAGTATTGCCCTCGCGCTGTCCGTGGTCCGGCTGGCCAGACGGAAAGTCCTGGTCCGGGACATGAGCTGCGTGGAAACGCTGGCCCGTGTGGACACCATGTGCGTGGACAAGACCGGCACCATTACCGAGCCCGGCATGGATGTCCGGGAACTCGTGTCCCTGAAACCGGCCGTCTACACCGAGGAACGGCTGCGCGGCATGCTGAATGCGTTTTACCACCATATGGAACCCGACAACGACACCGCCAGGGCCATGGCGGCAGTCTTTGCCGAAGACGAGGCCCCCGAGGGCTGGGACGCCGTCAAGGTCATTCCGTTCTCGTCGGAGGCCAAGTGGTCCGGCATGACCTTTGCGGGTGAGGGAAGCTATGTCATCGGCGCGCCGGAGTTCATCCTGCGGGAGCGGATGGAGGAAGTCCGTCCGTTCGTGGCCCCTTATGCGGAACAGGGACTCCGCGTCCTTCTCATAGGACACACGGATGAGGAACTCACCCTGTCCGGCGGCACCGTGTTCCTGGACCCCGCCCGCGTGGAGCCGGCAGGTCTCGTCTGCCTGTCCAACCGCATCCGCGGCGAAGCCACCGAGACTTTCCAGTACTTTGCCAAGCAGGGCGTCGACATCAAAGTCATTTCCGGAGACAGCCCCATGACCGTTTCCCAGGTGGCCCGCCAGGCCGGCATTGAACACGCCGAGCAGTACGTGGATGCCACCACACTCACCACGGAGGAGTCCCTTGTGGAAGCCGCCGGAAAGTACACCGTCTTCGGCCGGGTCACCCCGCAGCAGAAGCTGTCCCTGGTCCGCGCCCTCAAGGCACAGGGCCACACGGTTGCCATGACCGGCGACGGTGTCAACGACGTCCTTGCCCTGAAAGAGGCCGACTGCGGCATTGCCATGGCCTCCGGCAGCCAGGCTGCCTCCCAGATCTCCCAGCTGGTCCTGTTGAATTCGGACTTTGCCTCCATGCCGTCCATTGTGGACGAGGGACGGCAGGTCATCAACAATATTCAGAGGTCTGCATCGCTCTTCCTCGTCAAGACCATCTTCTCGTTCATCTTTGTGCTGCTGACCATTCTCATCGGCTTCTCCTACCCCATCCAGCCGAACATGCTGTCCTTCATTGCCAGCTGCACCATTGGAATGCCCGGTTTCTTCCTGGCGCTCCAGAAGAACAGCCAGCGCGTCAAGGGGCACTTCCTTCCGAACGTCCTCTACCGCGCGCTGCCCGGCGCCCTGACCGACATTGTACTCATCCTCGGCGTGGAGTTTATGGCATACGCCTTCGGCATTCCGTACTCCGAAATGTCCACCTGCGCCGGCCTCATCATGCTGGTGGTCGGACTGGTCGTGCTCTTCGACACCTGTCGGCCGTTTGACCGGTACCGCAAGATGGTGCTCGGGCTCATGCTGCTGGCGTCGCTCATTGCCTTTGGCATCCTGCCTTACACGCCTCTGGACTGGATGGTGGAAATGACGCCGCTGAACCTGCAGACCGGCATTATCTTCGTCCTGTTCAGTCTGCTGGCCTACCCGACCCTGAAGGGCTTCCAGTGGATTGCCCGTCAGGTTCGGAACTTGTACCGCAAACTGCGCGGTATTGAAGCATAAGTACAGATTAAGAAAAAAGGCTGTCTCAGAATTCTGAGACAGCCTCTTTTTTGTTTTGATGGTTTAACCCAGCAGCGTGCTGACGGCGACCACGGCAATGCCGGCGAGCGCACCGATGACGGACCGCCGCCTGTCCGGCGCCCGCAGCAGATGCGGCACCAGTTCAAAGCACTCAATATAGAGAATCATGCCGAGCGTCATGCTGATGAGGGCACCGATGAGCATGCCGCCGATGTGCGTCCACAGGAAGTGCATGAGGACGCCGCCCACGAAGGTGGAAACGGCGGCCAGCGTCAGCAGGATGACCATCCGGTTGTGCCGGTCCTCCTGCAGGGTGCTGCCAATCATCATGCCCATGGGAATGTTGTGGAGGCCGACGCCGAGCGCCATCAGGGCGCCGACACGGGCGGACTCCCCGGTCATGCTGTAGACCGCCATGCCCTCAATAATGTTGTGGAGGACAATGGCAATGGTAGACACAATGCCGATGTGCGCTGCACCGTGTCCTTCGTGCTCCGGGACAAAGGCATCCAGGAGTTTCAGCAGAAGGATGCCGATGTTGAGGAAGACCGGCAGCAGGAACCATTTGCCGTCCGGCAGTTCCTCCAGCGCCTCCGGAATGAGGTCCAGAACGACCAGCGCCGCCATGGCACCGGCCGCAACGGCCACGGAAATGTGCTCAATTCTGGCGTGGTCTTTGGCATGCTGCGCCACGAGGGCACCGGCCACAATGAAGAGACCGAGTACAAACGTAATTAATAAACCCATAACGTGTCGTTCTCCTTATCCGCGGAATGTGAATTCGTCCTCATGCAGTTCCTTGAACCGCACGAACAGCTTGTCCAGAAGCTTCGGGCTTTCGACGACGGCCAGGATCTCGTCCCCCGTCTCCTTGTCCGTCTGGATCTGGAAGAAGAGCACTTCCGCCGCATCCGTGTCCATTTCGTCTTCCGGGCAGAGGGCCACATACCGCTCGCCGTTTTGCTCCAGCTCGTCGAGGAACCGGAAGCGGATGTCGTTGCCGTCTTCGTCGTAGAGGATGATGACGTCGTCGTTATACTGTTCAGCCATAGGGGTCTCCTTTAAAAGTCAATAATCTGATACAGGACCGACGGGTCCACCGGGAACGGGGCCACCTTAAGGCGTTCCGTATTGGGGGCCAGCTGTTCCACGATGTGCTGCCGGAGGTCATCCGGAATGTCTTCGCAGCCGCAGCTCTCGGCCAGGAACTCCTTCAGTTCCTTGAGGTCGTGGAACCCGGCAAGCTCCAGCACATGGGAACGGTCTTCCACCGACGCGGCCGCCAGATAACCGGGAAGGAACCGTCCGCAGGCTTTGCCGTGCGGGGTGCCGAGGGTATAGGTCAGACCGTAGCTGAGACCGTGCGGGAGCGATGTACCGGTATGCGCAATGGCCATGCCGGCCAGGGACGAGGCAAAAATCAGGGCCTCCGCCTCGTCCAGTGTTTCCAGCTTCCGTTCTTTTTTCAGAAGGGACTTGCTGCGCTTCCAGGCGCGGAGCCCGGCATCCGCACACATGCGGCTGTAGTCCGTGGCCTTGCTGTTGACATAGCTTTCGGCCAGATGACAGAGGGCGTCCATGGCCGTGTTGTGAAGCACAGAGACCGGTGCAGCCAAGAGGTACTTCGGGTCCACCAGAGAGAGGACGGGAAACAGCTTGTGCGGCAGTCCTTTTTTCGTCTGCTGTTCATGGATGGTGAGCACGGAAATGGCGGTGACTTCGGAGCCGGTGCCGCAGGTCGTCGGGACGGCGACAATGGGATACGCCGTGTCGTCCGTGCCGGCAGCATACAGATACGAGGCGTCCTGGTCCTTATGGTATGCCATAAGGGATATGGCTTTGGCCGCATCCATGGGCGAGCCGCCGCCGATGCCGATGAAGAGGTCACAGCCTTCGGAGACCGCCAGGTCCCGGGCCTTCATGACCGATTCCACGGACGGATTCTCTTCAATTTCATCAAACAGTACGAAGGGAATATGCGCGTCGTCAAGCACAGCGGCTACATCGCCAAAGGATCCGTTGACCTTTGCCGAACGACGGCCGGTAATGACCATGGCCCGGGTCCCGAGCGCGGTCAGTTCGGCCGCATGGTTCTTGACGCAGTCATTCTCCTGATACACTTTTGTGGGCATATAGAAATGCATAGGTTACTCCTTTCCGTTCAGGATCTCCAGCACCCGCGGTGCACAGAGACGAAACCAGGTGGCAAACAGTTCGGGCTGCGTCTGCAGTTCCCGGGACAGGTCCTGCAGGGGAACCCAGCGAAGGGCGGATAGTTCCTCCGGGTCCGGAGACAGCGGGCCGTCTTCGGGGTAGGTTCCCAGGAAGACGTGGTCAAATTCGTGTTCGGTCAGTCCGTTTTCATAGGGGCTGCAGTACGTGAATGAGAAGAGTTCCTGAAGGTCCGGCAGCCGGTCTTCGGGAATGCCCAGTTCCAGCATCAGGCGCTGCCGGCAGGCCTCGGCAAGGGACTGCCCGGCCCGCGGGTGCGAGCAGCAGGCGTTGGCCCAAAGACCGCCGGAATGGTACTTGCCGTCGGCCCGTTTCTGCAGAAGCATACGGTCCCCGTCCGTCAGGAAAACGGAAAACGCACGGTGCAGCCGGGCCTCCCGGTGAGCCTGCAGCTTTTCCATGGTGCCGGTCTCCCGGTCGTTTTCATCCACCAGGATCAGAAGTTCGGGGGACCTGCTCATGCCGGCACCTCCTCCGGTTTCTGCCCGGTGTAGAGCTGGTAGTACCGGCCGCGTTCCGCAAGGAGTTCGTCGTGCGTGCCGCGCTCAATAATGCGGCCGTTCTCCAGAACCATGATGCAGTCGGCGTCACGGACCGTGGAGAGCCGGTGCGCAATGACGAACGTGGTGCGCCCGTGCATGAGGGCGTCCATGCCCCGCTGGACCAACTTCTCCGTCCGGGTATCAATGGAGGACGTGGCCTCGTCCAGGATGAGGGCCGGCGGGTCCGCCACCGCCGCGCGGGCAATGGCCAGGAGCTGACGCTGTCCCTGGGACAGGTTGGCGCCGTCGTTGGTCAGCATAGTGTTGTAGCCGTCCGGCATGCGTTCAATGAAGCCGTCGGCATGCGCCAGCTTTGCTGCCTCCTTGCACTCCTCGTCC
>ONLO01000125.1 GCA_900318715.1 uncultured Eubacteriales bacterium
GAATCTGTTTGCCGGACTTCATCAGGACTTTGGTGCCGGGCAGCTGAAGCGCATCCCGCAGCGCATCCAGGTCCGCCGAAGCCGGAATGACGTGGAACGGTTCCGCACCAATGGCAATGGGAATTCCCAGTTTTGCCGCTACAGCGCTGAAGCTGGGAACACCGGGAAGGATTTCCGTCTGAAAACCGTCGGCTTCCGCCAGCTGCGCCAGATAGGCAAACGTGGAATAGATGGAAACGTCGCCCAGTGTCAGAAAGGCAACATCCGTCCCCTGTTCCAGACGTTTTTCCAGGCGCTGCACCGCGTCCTGATAAGCTGCCTGACGGGCGTTCTCGTCCCGGGTCATGGGAAACGGCAGGGTCAGAACGGTTTTGTTTGAGAGGTCAACCGCCTTGCCGGCAATGGCAAGAGCAACCTTATGGCTGCCGTTGGTCTCCGGACAGGCAATGACCGCACAGTCCTGCATTTTTTGTACGGCCTGCAGCGTCATCAGATCCGGGTCACCGGGTCCGACACCGACGCCGTAAAGAATTCCTTTTTGGTTCATGGTTCATTCCCCCGGAATGCACGGATGAGGGGTTCGGCGGTGCTGGTTTGATAGAGTTCCCCGGTCTCATTGGAAAAGACAATGGCGCCGATGGGGTATGAATCTTTCACGCGGTACTCCAGATGCTTCTGCGTAGCATCTGCAAGGTCCTGGAAAACCGCATCCCGGAGTTCCGGGTCCTGCAGCAGGTCCAGGCCGGCATTGGTTGTGGCCGCCTGCAGGAGTTCCTGACAGAGTTCCGGTGAGGCACCGTGCCTGGCAGCATAGGCCGTCAGCACTTCCATCCGGCAGTCTGCCACACTGGAATGGGTGTTCATAATGCCGCCGGCAACTTTAATGAGTTTCCCAATATGACCGACCAGGAGGACGGCCTGGAAGTGTTCCGCAGCCGCCATGTCCAGTGCATCTCCAATGAAGTTGGAACACTTGATGACCGGTACGCCCAGGGAATCCAAACCTACGGACTGCAGATAATCCTGTCCGTAGTTGCCGGGGGTCAGGATAAGGTTTTTTGCTCCTTCCGCAGCCGCCTGGCGGATTTCCAAATGAAGCGTGTCCAGCAGCGCCTGCTGGCTCATCGGCTCCACAATGCCGGAGGTGCCGAGCACGGACAGGCCGCCTTCAATACCGAGCTTCGGGTTGAAGGTATGTTTCGCCTTCTCTTCCCCGCCCGGAATGGAAATGATGACGATCAGTCCGCCGGAATAACCAGCCTCCTGGCAAACCGCTTCTACCTGGTCCCTGATCATGGAACGCGGGACATGGTTGATGGCCGCGGCGCCGACCGGCTGGTCGAGTCCGGGCCGGGTGACCCGTCCGACGCCTTCGCCGCCGTCAATGGTAATGCCGGGTTCTTCGGCATACGATACCGACGCAAAGACCGCCATGCCATCCGTGGCATCCGGGTCGTCGCCGGCATCCTTAATGACCGAGCAGACCGCCGAATCCGCCTGAATTTCACAGGTATCCGGTGTTACGGCAACCTCCCAGCCCTTCGGCGTCAGAATGGAGAGGACTTCCGGCACGGACCCGGTCAGAAGCAAATAAGCAGCTCCGCCGGCGGCCAGAGCGGCACAGGTGCCGGTGGTGTATCCGCATTTCAGGTTCTGATTGCCGCTTCGAATGGTGTGAAGCTCCGGCATGCCGGTCCCTCCTTTTCTCAGACTTTGGTCAGTTTGGCAAAGTTGGCCATGACTTTCTTGGTTCCGGCACGGTCAAAGGCAATTTCCAGCAGACAGTCATTGCCCATGGGCTTGACGCTGAGGATGACTCCGGTGCCGAATGCTTTGTGCGTAACGGTGTCGCCGATGCTGTACGATGTGCTGCTTCCGACATTGACGCTCTGTTTCTTTGCGTGGATCTTTTCGGTTTCGCCGAACCGGACTTCCCGTTCCTCCGGATTTCCGGAGAAGAAGTTGCGGGAACCGCTGTAGAAGTCGGCATAACCGACGCGTCCGCCGTAACGGGAACTCTTTCCGCCGAACCCGTAACCGGTGGCGGCATAAATGGAGTTGCTGTCCGTGGTGTCTTCCTTGTACTCCTGCGGAATTTCCTCCAGAAAACGGGATGCCGGGTTCCGGGTGGTGGAACCGAACAGCAGCCGTGTGGCGGCGTTGGTCAGATAGAGACGTTCCCTGGCACGGGTTATGCCGACATAGGCCAGCCGGCGTTCCTCCTCCACTTCGGAGGGGTCGAACATAGACTGCCGGCCCGGGAAGACGCCCTCTTCCATACCGGCCACAAAGACGACCGGGAACTCCAGTCCTTTGGCAGAGTGCAGAGTCATCAGGACGACGACGTCGGCCTGATCATTGTAGGCGTCAATGTCGGACAGCAGGGAAACTTCTTCCAGGAAACCGGCCAATTCGCCGTCCTCGTTTTCTTCCAGGTAGCGGATCATGTTGGATTTCAGTTCGCGCAGGTTATCCTGCCGCTCCTCCGCGGTTTCCCGGTCCAGTTCCAGGGACAGGAAGTAACCGGATTTCTCCATGAGGAGGTCAAAGAGGTCCGGCATGGGCAGGAGTTCCATCTGATCCCGCAGTTCGTCCATCATGCCGGTGAACTTCTGCAATTTGACCGCGGAACGGGACAGCGCCTCGTAGTCCTCCGCGTGCGCCATGACTTCGTAAAGGCTGGCGCCGATGCCGGCGGCAATGTCACCGGCCGTGTTGACCGTTTTGTCGCCGATGCCGCGTTTGGGCTCGTTGATGATACGGCGCAGCTTGACGTTATCCGCCGGATTGACCAGGACTGACAAATAGGCCAGTGCGTCCCGGACTTCCTTCCGTTCGTAGAAACGGCGTCCGCCGATGATTTTATACGGGACGCCCATCCGCACGAACGCGCGCTCAATGGGACTGGACTGGGCGTTGGTGCGGTACAGGACGGCGTGGTCGGAGAACCGGCGGCCGCGGGACACATTCGTGGATATTTCGTCGGCAATGTACATGCCTTCGTCGGTTTCACTGCCGGCGGTAAAGACCGTGACGGGGTCCCCGTCTCCGGCGTCCGTCCAGAGGTTTTTGCCCTTGCGCTCCATGTTGTGCCGGATGACCTCGTTGGCGGCCTTCAGAATGTAGCCGGTGGAGCGGTAGTTTTGTTCCAGACGAATGATTTTGGCATGAGGATAGTTCTCCTCAAAATTCATAATGTTTTCAATGGTGGCGCCGCGGAAGCGATAAATGCTCTGGTCGTCATCACCGACCACACAGAGGTTCCCGGAACCGCCGGCCAGAAGACTGGTCAGGACGTACTGGGCATAGTTGGTGTCCTGGTACTCGTCCACGTGGACGTACCGAAAACGATGCTGATACAGTTCCCGGACTTCCGGGTCCTTCGTAAGAAGTTCCACCGTGTTGACAATAATGTCATCAAAGTCCATGGCGTCGGCATCTTTTAAAAGCTGCTGGTAAAGCTTGTAGCACTCGGCATATTTGCGAAGCCGGATGTCCCCGGATGCTGCGTCGGTATACTGTTTGACGGAAATGAGCGAATCCTTGGCGCGGCTGATTTCCCGCAGGATCTCCTTGTGGCTCATGATCTTGTCGTCAATGCCGAGCAGGCGCTGGCACTCCTTCATGATCCGCTTGGAGTCATCCGTGTCATAGATGGTGAAATGGGACGTGTAGCCGAGACGGTCGCCGAACCGGCGCAGAATACGGGCGCAGATGGAATGAAAGGTCCCGGCCCAGATTTCCGCCGCGTCCTCGCCGAGAAACGTGTCCAGACGGGTCTTCATTTCATTGGCCGCTTTGTTGGTAAAGGTAATGGCCAGGATCTGCCAGGGCAGCGCGGCGTCCACCGAAAGGAGTTCCTTTAAGTCGTCGTTCATGGGAATGCTGCCGGCAAGGAAGCTCTTCGCCATGTCCAGATCTGCTTCCTCAATGCGGCGGCAGATCTCCTTTGCATGGAACGCATTCCCGTACTTGACAATGTTGGCAATCCGGTTGACCAGGACGGTGGTCTTTCCGGACCCGGCGCCGGCCAGGATGAGGAGCGGTCCGTTAACCTGAAAGACCGCTTCCTGCTGCATGTCATTCATCCGGGCAAATTCCTGCCGGATAATGTCCTGCCGGACCTTTAAAAACTCTTTGGTAAGTGCTTGTTCCGTCATACGTTGTCGGTTTCTCCCTGATTGTGCTTGTGTTTCATGTAGTCTTCCAGAATGATGACCGCGGAAACCGCGTCTACAACGGCTTTGCGTTTGCTGCCGCGGGTATTCGTCAGATTCAGTGCATAGTGCGCCTCCACCGTAGTCAGACGTTCGTCATAGAGCACGGTGTCCAGTCCGTATTCGTGTTGCAGAAGGGCGGCCAATTCCGCACACTTTTCTGCGCGCGGGCCATACGAGCCGTCCATGTTGCGCGGCTGACCGACCACAATGCGTTCCGCGTTGTGCGCTTCGGCCAGTTCGGCAATTTTAGCGGCCAGCTTCGGCTGCCAGGTCTCCTGAATGACGGTGACCGGAGAAGCAAGCATTTCCTGCTTGTCACAGACGGCAATGCCGGTGCGAACGTCCCCGTAGTCGACGGATAATAGGATCAAACGGTCATCTCTTTTCTGCTTCAAAAAACGTCGGCGGCGGATTGTATTGAAAACATTCCGCCGTCGCTGTTCATTTCATATGGCCCGTTACGGACGGGGTCTGGCCGCCGGCGCGCGGATGACCAGAATGGGGTCCGTAATGGAGATGGACGGCATTTCCGTAATGGCGGTTGTTGCCGAGGTAGAAGCCGCCGTCGTGGTCTCGTCTTCCGGATCGGCAGCGTCACTGCTCTCTACCGTAGACTTCGGAGCCGTGGAGGCGCCGGTGGTAACGGCCTGGCCCATGGTATGGGAATGAGAACCGTTACACGGTTCCGGCATGGTGTCTTTGGCAAACCAGCCGGACGCCGTACGGCAGCGGGGACCGGCCGGAAGACCGGTAGACGTACAGTAAGCTTTGGAGACGATGGCGTCACCAAAGTCAAATTCTTTGGCTTTCAGGCCATTGTGGAACCGGTTCATGACGGCGGACCAGACGACCGCAGCCGGGTTGTTGCTGGTGGTCGGCATTTCTTCCTGCTCGTCATATCCATACCAGACGGCTGCCACGTAATACGGGGTGCCGCCGCAGGCCCATTTATCCTTCGTGTCGGATGTGGTACCGGTCTTCATGTAGGACTCAAAGCCGGTGACGCCGCATCCGCGGCCGGTACCCTGGGTTACAACGGTCTGCATCATCTTGTTGAGGACGCCTGCCGTGCCGGCCGAAATGGCCTGTTCGGGTTTGGCATCTTCGCTGGAGAGCAGCGTCTTGGTACCGGTGTAGTTGGTGACCTTCGTGTAGCAGGTCGGTTTGTAGTACTTGCCGCCGTTGCCGAACGTGGCATAGGCTGCGCACATTTCCTCGGTAGTAACACCGTTGGTCATGCCGCCGACCGCCATGGAGGACATGTTGTCGTCCGTGTAGGCGCCGTCTTTCACAAGCGTGGAGAGATGGAAGTGTTCGGTAGCATACTTGAAACAGGTGGACGTGCCGAGCATGTCGACGACCTGTGCGGCGCAGGTGTTGAGGGACTGCGCCAGTGCGTACTGGGCCGAAACATAGTTTCCTTTGGCACCGTAGTCGCCGGCATAATTTCGCGGCCACTTCTCTCCGTTGATGGTCAGGGACACGTTCTCAATAGGAGATGAGTAATACAGTTTCCCCTCTTCCACGGCCGGACCGTATGCGGTCAGCGGTTTGATGGATGAACCCGGGGAACGGATGGCGTCGGTGGCACGGTTCAGACCAAGGTTGATGGTCTTCTTGCCGGCGCCGCCGACCATGGCAACGACATGGCCTTCGTAGTCCATAATGGTAATGGCGGACTGGACCTTTTTCTTGGTACCTTCGGCACCGTCCTCGGTCCGTCCGGCTTCGTACGGGAAGACCGTACGGTTTTCATAGACGTATTCCGCGGCTTCCTGAATGGTCGGGTTTTCACAGGAGTAAATGCGGAGACCGCCGCTGTAAACCTCGTTGATGGCTTCGCTGCGAGAATAATTGTATTTTTCCTGAAGGTCATCAATGATGGAGTTGATGACGTAGTCCACGTAGTAGCTGTTGATTTCGGTGTTGGTATTCTCGTCCGTGTTCTCGTCCTCGCCGCCCTCGTAGCCTTCCGAGTTTGTGAAAACCAGTTTGTAGGCCACGGCCTGCTGATACTGTTTCTTGTTCAGGTGACCGGCGTCATACATGGACTCCAGACAGTATTCCTGCCGCTCCTTGTTATACTTCGGATACAGCAGCGGGTTATACATGGTCGGAGCCTTGGTAATGGAGGCCATACAGGCTGCCTCGGCCACATTCAGGTCTTTCAGTTCCTTGCCGAAATACTTTTCAGCCGCCGTCTGGACGCCGTAACAGCCGGATCCGAGCGGAATGGTGTTGAGGTAGGCCTCCAGGATTTCCTCTTTGCTGTAGTTCTTTTCCAGATTCAGCGCATACAGAATTTCCTTGAGCTTACGTGCCACGGTGACCTGGTTCTCATCGGTCAGGTTCTTGATAAGCTGCTGGGTCAGCGTGGAACCGCCCTGTTTGCCGTGGTATTTGACAATGGCGGCAATGGTACGGATCCAGTCCACACCGTTGTGGTGCGGGAACCGTTTGTCCTCCAGGTCAATAAAGGCATTCTGAACGTCCGTCGGAATGTCGTCAATGTTGACCCAAATCCGGTTCTGCTCACCGTGCAGGGTGGCAATTTCCGTATACTTGTCGGAACCGGTTTTCTTGGCGTAGATAATACTGGTCTGCGCCTGGTTGGTTTTGTAGTCCTCCAGGTTAATGGCCGTGTCCCCGTGGATGAAGACGATGACGTAGATAACCATGAAGAGAGCAAACAGAAGAAGGGCTAACAGAAGGACCTTGAGAATACTACCAATGACGGAGTGTTTTCCGCTCTTGTTCTTCTTCGGGTTCTTCTTTCGGTTGGTGCTGTTACGGGAATTTGCGCGGGCAGCCGTGCTGCGGCGGGCATTCTTTGCCGAAGCCGCGGAACGCTGTCTTGCAGCAGCCGGTCTTCTGTTTCCGGAAGCAGTAGCCATGCAGAGCTTTCCCCCTTTACAATGTTCCAGCTATACATTCTGCGATATACAGTAGCATTCTAACATAAAAACCACTTTATGTTTAGA
>ONLO01000057.1 GCA_900318715.1 uncultured Eubacteriales bacterium
ACGAAAAAAGGAGGTATCCTATGAAAACTATTGCTGTTCTCACCAGCGGCGGCGACGCCCCCGGCATGAACGCAGCGGTCCGTGCCGTCGTCCGTACCGGCATTTACAATGACATGCGCGTCATGGGCGTCTACAACGGCTATGAGGGCCTGATGAACGGGGACATTGAAGAACTGAGCCTCCGCAGCATCGGCAACATCATCCAGCGCGGCGGCACCGTCCTCCGGTCTGCCCGCAGCGCTGAGTTTACGCAGGAGAGCGGACGTCTGAGAGCCCTGGAAACCTGCAAAAAGTTCGGCATTGAAGGCCTGGTCGTCATCGGCGGCGACGGCTCTTACCGCGGTGCCCTGGAATTCTCGCGGCTCGGCGTGACCTGCGTCGGCGTCCCGGGAACCATTGACAATGACATCGGATGCACAGACTACACCATCGGCTTTGACACGGCCATCAACACGGTCATGGAAATGGTGGATAAGGTCCGCGACACGACCGAGTCCCATTCCCGCTGCTCGGTCATTGAGGTCATGGGCCGTGACGCCGGATACATTGGACTGGAGGCCGGCATTGCCGTCGGCGCCACCAGCATCCTCATTCCGGAATTCGAGTACGACTTTGACAAGGACGTGCTCGGCCGCATGCAGAATACCATTGTCACCGGCAAGCGCCATTTTGTCATTATTGTGGCGGAGGGCGTCGGGGACGCCATGGAAATGGCCAAGAAGATTGAACAGTTCACCGGCATTGAGACCCGTGCCACCATCCTCGGTTACGTCCAGCGCGGCGGATCGCCCACCGTCCGGGACCGCGTCCTGGCTTCCCGCATGGGCAACGAGGCCGTACGGCTTCTCCGGGACGGGGAGGAGAGCTGTGTCATCGGCGTCAGGAACGAGGAAATTGTCCACTATCCCATTGAGGAAGGTCTTGCCATGAAGAAGACCATAGATGTGGAGCAGTACCGGATGGCCTACGAAATCTCCATCTGATTACACGGAAGTCTGCTGCGGAGGCGGCAGGCTTCCTTTTTTCGTACATGTTGTGCAATACGTCTATAAGTTACCGACAATAAGGAAAAATTATATAAAAAAGTTAGCAAAACCGTTGACTTAAGAGAATTCCAATGTTACTATGTAGTTGAAAAAGGAAGAGAACTTAAGAAGAAAAAACTACACGCAAATGCGTTTAGAAAGGACTGAGTCCAATGTACAGCTTTATGGTGGTCTGCAAGTAGACCAGGAAAGCATCTTTCTTCCGACAGATCCAGTAAAGACAGGCGAATGGTTACAACGCCGGGAACACAAAACTAAGAGCAGAACAACGGTTTTGAAAATTTTAGTTAACTTGAAGAAGCTGCTGAAAACGAATAAAAACCAAAACTGCCGTATGAAATAACCCGAAAAAATGTCGGATCTGTACTCAATACTTCTTGAATTTAACGGCTTTCCGAATTGAAAGCAGACAAATATAGAATGGACGACCGCCATTCCCGTAAATGAGACACAGAAACCGCTGTCAAGCCGAGTCAACGTATTGACCAAAAGAGTAAGAAAGACAGAGTGGAAAACAGAGACAGACATTTACAAGAAGGAATGAACAATCATCCAACTGCGTACAGAAAGGTACGCCAAATAAGAGAAAACTGAATAATGCATATTCTGGCGAAAGCCAAACCTGATTTTTAGAGTACTATCATCAGAAAATAACTATTTGGTTCAAACGCAAGAACGAGTCATAAAGTTTGTTTGATGAATTGATACATACAGAAACTGAATTCCAATTAGTTTTTTGTAAAGGGTGAGTCCAAAGTACAGTTAACTTTATGAGCAAAACCGCTCACAGACGAAACTGAAGAAAGACAGAGGATTACTCCAATGTTCTAAGAATCCCGGATGGGGACTGCAGCTGCAGTCCCCATCTTTTTTTATTTGCCATATTATTCACTCTGCGTTACAATACTGAGACTTCTATTTTTTCGTTATTTCCGCAGGAGGATCTTATGAACACCGTACGACATACCGCGCTGCCCCTGGTGGCCTCGTTTATCTGGGGTACTGCGTTTGTTGCCCAGAGCTTGCTGGGCGAGCATCTGGATGCGTACTCGGTCAATTTCCTCCGGAGCATTATTGCCACGGTGTTCCTTCTGTGCCTGTTCCTCGTAAACGATGCTTGGAAGAAGCGCCGTCAGCTGGATGCCGGCACCTTCGTGGAACCGACCCCTGAGGAAAAGGCCGCGGTACGAAAGCGGACCATCCTGGGCGGCATTTGCTGCGGGTCTGCCCTGGCGGTTGCCACGGTCCTGCAGCAGGCGGGCATTGTCTTGACCGGCGCCGGGAAATCCGGGTTTATTACCGCGCTCTACGTGGTCATGGTCCCCGTGTTCGGCATTTTTCTCCGGAAGAAAGTCCCGCTGCATGTCTGGGTCGGCGTTCTGCTGGCGCTGTTCGGTCTGTACTTCCTCTGCATTAAGCCGGGGACGGACCTGTCGTTCAAGAGGGGCGACCTGCTCCTCATCGGCTGTGCGCTGGTCTTCACTATCCAGATCCTCCTGGTGGACCACTGGTCCATCGGCGTGGATGAAATCAAGCTCTCCTGTATGGAGTTCTTTGTCAGCGCCGTCTGGACCGGACTGGCCACGCTTCTGTTCGGTGACCTGCACCTGCGCAACATTCTGGCCGCCATCTGGCCGCTGCTGTATCTGGCCATCTTTTCCAGCGGCATTGCCTACACACTGCAGATTGCCGCGCAAAAGGGCGGCAACCCGACGCTCGTCTCGCTTCTCATGAGCATGGAAGCGGTGTTCGCCACGCTGTCGGGTGCGGTCCTGCTGCACGAGCGGCTCAGCGGACGGGAATACTTCGGCTGCCTGTTCATGCTTGCGGCCATTGTTCTGTCCCAGCTTCCGGAATCTGTTTTTCAATTCCGCAAAACCCCTCTGGTTGAAGAAACGGAGTGACTCTACCATGAAACGAATTCTTACAGT
The DNA here is from genome assembly GCA_900318715.1 of uncultured Eubacteriales bacterium. Taxonomy (GTDB): domain Bacteria; phylum Bacillota; class Clostridia; order Oscillospirales; family Acutalibacteraceae; genus RUG420. The sequence continues at coordinate 2,978 of ONLO01000057.1, forward strand.
CCAGGACATTTCCTGTGTCGGAAAATGCTCCCTGACGGTGGCCCTGCCCATTATTTCGGCGGCGGGCGTGGAGACGGCGGTCCTGCCGACGGCGGTGCTGTCCAACCACACGGCATTCCAGGGCTTTACCTTCCACGACCTGACGGACGACATTGCCGGCATTTCGGAGCAGTGGAAGAAGGAACACATTACCTACGACTGCATTTACACCGGATACCTCGGTTCCCGTGAGCAGATTGACCTCGTGGCCGGCCTCTTTGAGGACTACCGGCTTCCGAAAAACATCTATGTGGTGGACCCGGCCATGGCTGACCACGGCAAGATGTATGCGGGGTTTGAACCGTCGTTTGCCAAGGAGATGGCACGACTCTGCGCCAAGGCGGACCTCATTGTCCCGAACCTGACCGAAGCCTGCTTCATGTTGGACGAGGAGTTCGTGGAGACCGGCTACGACCGGGCCTACATTGAGAATATTCTGAAGAAACTGACGGACCTCGGCCCCGAAGTGGCGGCCCTGACCGGCGTGTCGTTTGATGACGACAAGCTCGGCACCATGGCCTACAACCGGGAAACCGGCGAATTCTTCGAGTACTACAACAAGAAGATGAATGTGTCGTTCCACGGAACGGGCGACGTCTTTGCTTCCGCTCTGGTTGGCGCACTCATGAACGACTTCTCCGTGGAGGATGCGCTCAAGGTTGCCGTGGACTATACCCTGGCGGCCATCATCTGCACCATGGCCGACGACCAGGCCAACTGGTACGGCGTCAACTTTGAAGAGGCCCTGCCGGAATACCTTCGGCTTCTTCACAAAGTCATCGGCTGAATTTAAAGAAACAAAAACCCTGCATCGTTCTGTGCGATGCAGGGACTTTTATTTATCCGCTGGCCTTCTTCTTACGGAAGAGCCGAACGTAATTGACGAGGATGGGGACGAGCAGCAGGATGCAGAGGTATCCGTAGATGGGGTAGATAATGCCGACCAAGGTGGCAAAC
>ONLO01000009.1 GCA_900318715.1 uncultured Eubacteriales bacterium
AAATCCTCATTATTTCGACGCCCAATGACATCCAGCGGTTTGAAAACCTTCTGGGCAAAGGAGACCAGTTCGGACTGAAGCTGCAGTATGCCGTTCAGGAAGAGCCGAAGGGTCTGGCGCAGGCCTTCCTCATTGGGGAGGACTTCATTGGCGACGACAGCGTTGCCATGGTGCTTGGAGACAACATCTTCTTCGGCAGCGGACTCGGTCACATGCTGCGCCAGGCGGCGGCACTGGCCAAGGACCTGGATCACCCGAAAGCCACCATTTTTGGCTACTACGTGGAAAATCCGCAGGACTTCGGCGTCATTGAATTCGACCGGAAGGGCAACGTCAAATCCATTGAGGAAAAGCCCGAGAATCCGAAATCCAATTATGCCGTCACGGGCCTGTACTTCTACGACAACCGCGTCGTGGAGTTTGCCCGGCAGATCAAGCCCTCCGCCCGCGGAGAGCTGGAAATAACCGACATCAACAACATGTACCGCGAACAGGGGGACCTGCAGGTAATGCTGATGGGCCGCGGCTACTCGTGGATGGACACCGGCACCGTTGACGCCCTCAACGACTGCGCGGACTTCATCCGGACCGTGGAGACCCGGCAGGGAATCATTATTTCCGCGCCGGAGGAAATTGCCTACAATTCGCGCTGGATTTCCCGGAAGAAACTTCTGGAATCCGCCAACCTGTACGGCAAATCCATCTACGGCGAACATCTCCGCCGCGTGGCGGAAGGAAAGATCCTGTACTCCACAAAACCCGGCGAACGGCCGGTCTGGGGTCGGGACCCGAAAGAAGAGGACACGAAATGATTACGGTCGAACCGACCAAACTCGACGGCGTCTGTCTCATCCGCCCGAACCGTTTCGGGGACAACCGCGGATGGTTCATGGAGTCCTATTCAAAGAAGGACTTTGAAGAGGCCGGTCTTCACTATGAATTTGTACAGGACAACCGCTCTTTCACGGAACGGAAGGGTACCGTGCGCGGGCTGCACTTCCAGCGGCCGCCCATGGCACAGGCAAAGCTCCTGACCTGCCTGCGCGGCTCCATTCTGGATGTGGCCGTTGACCTGCGGCCGGATTCACCGACCTACAAGGACTGGGTGGGCGTCATCCTCACCGCGGAGGATCCGACCCAGCTGCTCATTCCGCGCGGCTTTGCCCACGGGTTCGTCACCCTGACGGACAACGTGGAATTCCAGTACAAAGTGGATAATTTCTACTCGCCGGAACACGACGGCGGCATTCGCTGGAACGACCCCGACATTGGGGTCGAATGGGGCGTCTCCGACCCCATCCTTTCGGAGAAAGACATGAAATCTCCGTTTTTGCGTGAGCTCGGTCCCGTCTTCTGACCCTCACACGAAAACCGTTTTTTGGAGGACCCTCATATGAGAGTAATGGTGACCGGTTCCACCGGTCAGCTGGGATACGATACTTCTGCGTACCTCCGTGCGCAGGGGGCGGCTATTCTTGCGGCTGACCGAAAGGAGCTGGATTTAACGGATGCCGAGTCCGTCAAGGCCTACGTGGATGCGTACCGGCCGGACGCGGTCATCCACTGCGCCGCCTACACGGCGGTGGACGCAGCCGAGACCGAACGCACGGCCTGCGAACTGGTCAACGCCAGTGCCACGCGCACCCTGGCGGAAATCTGCGGGAAGCTCGGCATTAAACTTGTTTACATCAGCACGGACTATGTCTTTGACGGCAGCGGCACGGAGCCGCATGAGACCGACGAGACGCCGGCGCCCCTCAACGTCTACGGCCGGACCAAACTGGCCGGTGAAGAGGCCGTCCGGGAACTGTGCCCGAAGCACTTCATAGTGCGCACGTCCTGGGTGTTCGGCGCCCACGGCAACAGCTTCGTCAAGACCATCCTGCGCCTGGCGGAGACAAAGGACGAAATTAAAGTGGTCGACGACCAGATTGGGTCCCCGACCTACACGAAGGACTTGGCACCGCTCCTCGGCAAAATGATCAAGACCTGCAAGTACGGCACCTACCACGCCACCAACGAAGGGGTGTGCTCGTTCTGCGAATTTGCCCGGGAAATTGTTAAAGAAGCCGGGAAAGATCTGACCGTGCTTCCGACGACCACGGAGGAGTACGGCGCAAAGGCGGACCGCCCCCGGAATTCCCGCCTTTCCAAAAAGTCTCTCGACGAGGCCGGCTTTGACCGCCTCCCGCCCTGGAAAGATGCTCTGCATCGCTTCCTGGAAGAGACACAGGCAACCGCTTAACAGCCCGAAAACACAGGCCGGAGAACGCTTCTGTTCTCCGGCTTTTCTGCGCCCCTCTGCAAATTGACAAGCCGTACCGGTAAGAGTAAAATATTTAGCCGTATCTTAAAGTTTGATATCAAATTCGTTTATTAAGGAGACCCAAGACGTTATGGAATGGACTGGACTGAACGAGCTGCGGGAAGAGTTCCTCCGCTTTTTTGAGACCAAGGGCCACCTCCGGCTGCCGAGTTACTCGCTCGTGCCGCAGGGGGACAAGAGCCTTCTTCTGATCAACTCCGGTATGGCGCCCATGAAGAAATTCTTCACGGGTGAAGTAACGCCGCCCAGAAACCGCGTGACCACCTGCCAGAAGTGCATCCGGACCCCGGACATTGACGAGGTCGGCCACACGGACCGCCACGGCACGTACTTTGAAATGCTCGGCAACTTCTCGTTCGGTGACTACTTCAAGGAAGAGGCCATTCCGTGGGCCTGGGAATTCCTGACGGAGACGCTGCAGATTCCGAAGGATAAGCTGTATTGCAGCATTTACCTCGACGACGAGGAAGCCTACAAGATCTGGACCGAAACGGTCGGCGTCCCGGAGGACCATATGGTCCGCCTCGGCAAAGAGGACAATTTCTGGGAGCACGGCGAAGGCCCCTGCGGCCCCTGCTCCGAAATCTACTATGACCGCGGCGTTGAACACGGCTGCGGCAAGCCGGACTGCGCCCCGGGCTGTGAATGTGACCGCTTCATGGAAGTCTGGAACATTGTGTTCTCCCAGTTCGACAGCGACGGCAAGGGCACCTACACGCCCATGAAACACCCGAACATTGACACCGGCATGGGCCTGGAGCGCCTGGCCTGCGTCATGCAGGACGTCGGCAACCTGTTCGAAGTGGACACCGTCCAGAACATTATGAAGAAAGTCAGTGACATTTCGGGCGTCCAGTACCATGAGACCACCGAAGACAACGACGTCTCTCTCCGTGTGGTCACGGACCACGCCCGCAGCGTCACGTTCATGATCGGCGACGGCATTATGCCCTCGAACTCCGGCCGCGGCTACGTGCTGCGCCGCCTGCTTCGCCGGGCTGCCCGCCACGGACGCCTCCTCGGCATTGACCGCCCGTTCCTGACGGACGTGGCCGAAGTGGTCATCCACGAGAACGCACAGCACTACCCGAACCTCACCGAGAAGCATGACTTCATTATGAAGATTATTGCCTCGGAAGAGGAGAGCTTCAACAAGACCATTGACACCGGCACCGAGGTGCTGGACACCATGATCAAAGAGTCCAAATCGTCGGTACTGTCCGGCGAGGACGCCTTCAAGCTGGCAGACACCTTCGGGTTCCCCATTGAGCTGACCGAGGAAATCCTCTCCGAGCGGAACATGACCGTGGACAAGGAGCGCTTCACCGAACTGACGAAGGAAGCGCGCGCCAGAGCCAAGGCGGACGCCGCGAAGAAGAACGTGGCCGAAGCCTGGAAGGGCCAGGGCGATGTAACCAAAGACTGTCCGAAGACCTCTTTCGTGGGCTACACGAACTTTACGTCCGAAGCTAAGGTCCTTGCCATTATCAAGGACGGGGAGCGGGTTTCCGAAGCGGACATTGGCGAGGAAGCGGCCCTCGTCCTCGACACCACTCCGTTCTACGCGGAGAGCGGCGGACAGGTCGGTGACACCGGCGTCATTGAGTGTGACGGCTTCCGGTTTGAAGTCACGGACACCGTCAAGACGGAGAACGGCGTGTACCTGCACGTGGGTTCCGCCGTCAGCGGCCTCGTGAAGGAAGGCGAGGACGTCACCGCAACCATTGATGAAGACCTGCGCCGCGACACCATGCGCAACCACACGGCCGCGCACCTGCTGCAGGCGGCCCTGCGCGAAGTGCTCGGCACCCACGTGGAGCAGGCCGGCCAGCTGGTGAATCCGGAGACCGTCCGCTTCGACTTCACGCATTTCTCGGCCCTGACGCCGGAGGAACTGCAGAAGGTGGAAGACCGGGTCAACGAGGTCATCCTTGCCAACATTCCCGTCGTTACGCGGGAAATGCCCATTGAAGAAGCCAAGGAAATGGGTGCCATGGCGCTCTTCGGCGAGAAGTACGGGGACATTGTCCGCGTCGTCTCCGCCGAGGACTACTCCATTGAGTTCTGCGGCGGCACGCACGTCGACGGGACCGGCAAACTGGGCCTCTTCAAAATTCTGAGCGAAGCCTCCGTGGCCGCCGGCGTCCGCCGGATTGAAGGCGTCACGGGACGGAACTTCCTTAAGATGACGCGGGAGAAGGACGCCATCATGGCCCGCACGGCGGCTGCCATGAAGCTGACCGACGTCTCCGACCTCGAGCGCCGTGCCAGCCAGATGGTGAAGGAACTCAAGGCCGAAGAGAAGAAGAACGAAGAACTGAATGCCGAGCTGGCCAGCCTCAAAGCGGGCGACATGCTCTCGGATGTCCTGGACCTCGGTGCGGTGAAACTCATTGTCAACCGGGTCGACGGCATCAACGGCGGAGACCTCCGCAACATGGCGGATGACGCCGCGAAGACCGCGGACGTCGTGGCCGTCCTGGCCACCGTCAACGGCGACAAGGTCAACTTTGCCTGTGCCTGCGGCGAAGCGGCCGTGAAGGCGGGCGCCCATGCGGGCAACATTGTCCGCGAAGTGGCCAAAGTGGCCGGCGGTTCCGGCGGCGGACGCCCCGACAGCGCCATGGCCGGCGGCAAGGATGTTGCCAAAACGGACGACGCCATGGCCGCGGCCGCGGACATTGTCAAAGGCATGCTGCACTGAGTATTCCGGCCAAAAACGCCCCATGGCAAAACGCTTATTCTGACATAAGGACCGCTGGTCCGCAGTCATTTTGCAAGAACACAAAAGAGGAGGATAATCTCTATGGACTGCATTTTCTGTAAGATTGCTGCCGGAGAAATTCCGAGCACCAAAGTGTACGAAGATGACCAGTGCCTGGCCTTCCGGGACTTGAACCCGCAGGCGCCGACGCACATCCTGGTCATTCCGAAAGAGCACATTGCCTCCGTGGATGAAATCAACGAGAGCAATGAAGCCGTCGTCGGCCATATCTTTTCCGTCATTGCCAAAGTGGCAGCGGAGGAGGGACTGTCCAGAGGCTACCGTGTCGTCTCCAACATCGGCGAACAGGGCCTGCAGACCGTTCCGCACCTGCACTTCCACCTCATCGGCGGCAGAGACATGAGCTGGCCTCCCGGCTAAGCACATCCGAATACATGCCAAAAGCAGTCCAACGTTTGAACGGAGGGCTGCTTTTTTATGCTTAGACCGCTGTTTTACCTGGGCTCCGCGTCCTTGCTCACCCTGTTTCTCATTGCACAGACCGGCACCGCGTTTGCGGCGGTCTTCGGCGGGCTGGCACTGCTGTGCCTGCCCGTCCTTCTGCTGCGCCTGCGCGGGCACCCGAAACGGAGGTTCTACGCCGCCGTGCTGGCGGTCTGTGCGCTGGACTGCGCGCTGTATCTGGCCGCCGTTTCGTGGATGGTGAAGCCGCAGCAGGCGCTGGTCGGGGAGACGGCCGGCGTATCCGGTGTGGTGACCGAAGTGCAGCCGGACTCGGTGTCCGGGAGCCACCGCTGTGTGCTGGACGCCCGGATTGAAGGACTGGCGCATCCGAAGACCGTGTCCCTCCGGCTCTCGTCCCGGACCTACACCCCGGAACCCGGGGACTGGCTGTCGTTTACCGGAACGCTGTACGAGCTGGGGGACGGGAGCGCCGGCATGCAGGACTACTACCGGTCCGAGAAGCTGGTCCTCGGGGCGTTCACGCAGGAGCGGCTCCGGCCGAAGCCTTTGTCGGAAGCACCGCTGTCCCGGCCGGCGCGCCTGAAATACGGGGTACTGGCCCGGGTCCTGCGCCTGCGGGCCGCCATCCTGGAACGGGTCCGGGCGTCCCTGCCGGAGGCGTACGCGTCCGTCCTCTGCGGCATGCTGCTCGGGGACCGGAGCACCATACCGGCGGACACGCAGCAGACGTTTCGGACGGCCGGCGTCCAGCACCTGTTTGCGGTCTCCGGATTCCACACGTCCCTGTGGTGCCTCATGCTGTACCGGTTCCTGCTGCGGCGCGGCCTCGGCAAGAAGCTGTCCGGCGTCCTTGCTATGGCGTTCACGGTGCTGTTCATGGCGCTGACCGGGTTCTCGGCCAGCGCGGTGCGCGCCGGGGTCATGATGTTCATACTGCTCCTCGGCCGGATCCTGGTCCGGCAGCCGGATTCCCTGAATTCGCTTGGCGCCGCCGTCCTGCTCCTGACGCTGACCAACCCGTTCGCCGGCGGCAGCGCCGGGCTGCTGCTGTCCTTTGCGGCCACGCTCGGCATTTTGACCGTCTTCCCGGCGGTGCAGCGTCCGCTGCGCCGGCGCATGAAGCGGGTCGGGAACCGTCCGGTGCGCCGCGTCCTGGAGGATGCCGCGGACGCCCTGCTGCTGGCGTCCTGCAGCTTCCTGACGACCCTGCCGGTCCTGTTGCTGACCTTTGGAACGGTGTCTCTGGCGGCGCCTCTGGGAAACCTGCTGGTGACGCCGGCGGCGTCAATCGGAATCCTGGTGTCCGGCCTCAGCGTCCTGTGCGCGCCGGTGCCGGTGCTGAACCTCCTCTCGAAGTGGGGCTTTCTGTTTGCGGCCCTGTCCGTCCGGTATATGACGGCGGTGAGCGGCCTTCTGGCAAAGCTGCCGTTTGCGTCCGTGCGCGTGGACACCCCGGGCATCCGGCTGGGCGTGGCCGCCTGCCTGCTGCTCCTCGGCAGCGGATTCTTTTTGTTTGAGGTGCTGCCGCCGCGGCCGGGGGACCGGGGTGCCGTACAGCCCGGCCGACCGGACTTCATGCAGGCCGGAGAGTGCGTGCGTGCAAGGCTGCCGGTCCGGACTACCGCGTTGCTTTGCGCCATTGTCCTGCTGGGGTCCCTGTGGAGTGAACAGCTCCTGAACCGGGGCGTCATTAACGTGACCGTGGCCGACGTGGGCAACGGCAGCGCCGTCGTGGTGTCCGAGAACGGCATGGCGGCGGTCATCGGGTGCGGCGGGGACTTCGGTGCAGCGGGAGAAGTGGAGGACATTCTGGCGGAACAGAGCGCGGAGCAGGTGACCGCGCTCGTGGTGCCGCGGACCGCGGAGACCGAGGCCTCGGCAGCCGCAGAACTGCTGCAGGGCCACGCGCCGGGCCTTGCCGTGGTGCCGAAAGGCTTCACCGCCGCGGGACTCCCGGACCGTGTCACGCTCCGGAAGACCGGAGACGCGTCCGTTTCGCTCCTGCCGGATGTCACCCTGACCCTGCACGCGTCCGGGGACTCACCGGCTGCCCTGCTCACCGCGGCCGGCATGCGGATCCTCCTCACGTTCCGGCCCGCCGTAACGGCGCAGGAACTGGCCGCGGCGTTCGGTGAAACGGCCCTTTCCGCGGATCTTCTGGTGACCCGGGCGGCCCTTCCGCCGGGTTTGAATTGCACGGGGTTTTCCTCTATAATAGTATCCGGTGAAAAAGCGGTATCGGGCCGGAATCCGGAGCCCGGAACCGCTCCCACGGCCTTCACGGATCCGGGCGGCATTACCGTCTCCATCCGCGGCGGCCACTACCGAATACGGAGACGAAGCACGTGAAGTTTCAGGAACGAGAGCTCTGGGAAAACATAAAATCCGGTGAATTTCTGCCGGTGTACCTCATCCGGGGCGACGAAGCTTACCTCAAACAGAATTACACGAAGCTGCTGGCGGACCATGTGGTTCCGGCCGGCCTGGAGGCGTTCAACCTTCACCGCTTTGCCGGGGACACCGCGGACCTGGAGACCATCTTCACCGCGGTGGAGGCCCTGCCCGCCATGTGCGAACGCACCTGCGTCGTGGTCCACGACCTGGACTTCGGCGCGCTGAACGAAGCGGAACGGGACGCCATGGCGGACTTTTTAAAGGACCTCCCGGACACCTGCGTCCTCGTGTTCTGGCAGGACACGAAACCGTTCCCGCAGAAGACCAAACAGCAGAAAGAACTGCTGAAACTCATAGAGACCGCCGGCGCCGTAGCGGACCTCAACGGCCGGAGCCGCGGGGAACTCATCCGGTTCTTAAGCTCCGAGAGCAAGAAACGCGGCTGCAGCATTTCCTCCGCCGCGGCCGGCTACATGATTGACACCGTCGGCGAGGACATGGCCGGCCTCATTTCCGAACTGGACAAGCTCTGCTGTTACGCCGAGGGCACCATTACCGAACAGGATGTGGATGCCATCTGCGTCAAGAGCCTGGAGTCCACCGCCTTCAAAATGGTGGACGCCCTGGTGGCCGAGAACTTCGACGCCGTCTTCCAGTCCCTGGCCATTCTCTTTGAACAGCGGACCGAACCGGCCATGATCCTGGGCGCCCTGACCAGCACGTTCGTGGACATGTACCGCGCCCTGGTGGCCAAGGAGGCCGGGAAGAGTTCCGGCGTCCTCAAGTCCCTGTTCCCGAACGCCTACCGCAGTGACTTCAAGCTGAACAACGCGGTGAAGCGCGCCCGCCGGTACTCGCCGGAGGCCCTGCGCCGTTCGCTGGAAATCCTGGCGGATGCGGACACGCGGCTCAAGAGCAGCATAGAGGACAACCGCGTCATCTTTGAAAAAATGCTGGTGGAACTGGCGGAGGTCCGGCGCGCATGCTGAAGACAGACCGCGTCATTGTCGTGGAAGGCAAGTACGACGCCATTAAACTGGCCAACATTATAGACGCCCCTGTTTTCCGGACGGACGGGTTCGGCATCTTCAAGGACGACGAAAAGCTGGAACTGCTCCGAAAGCTGGCGGAGAGCCGCGGACTTCTCATTCTCACGGACAGTGACTCCGCCGGATTCCTCATCCGGAACTACTTGAAGTCCAGCATTCCCGAAGACCGGCTCCTGCAGGTCTTCGTTCCGGACATGCCCGGCAAAGAGCGCCGCAAGGCGGCCCCCGGCAAAGAGGGCAAGCTCGGCGTGGAAGGCATTCCGGACGACGTGCTCATTGCCTGCCTGAAGAGGGCCGGCATTACGGAGGCGGGGGAAGAGGACCCCGCTGCCCGCGCGGGTGCCCGCCGGGTTACGGAGCAGGACTTTTATGAGGACGGTCTCTCCGGCGGCACCGGGAGCCGGCAGAAACGCCTGGCTCTTCAGAAACAGCTGGCGCTGCCCGAACGCATGACCGCCAAACAGCTTCTGCAGGTCATCAACATGCTGATTCCGTACGACGAGTACAAGGAACTCGTCCGTACCCTGTAATACATTCGGAGGTTTCCCATGGCACAACAGTTTCCGGCTCCCGTTGCAGAAGCCATCCGTCTTCTGCACCGCGCGGGCCACGAGGCCTTTGCGGTCGGCGGCTGTGTCCGGGACCTTCTGCTTGGACAGGAGCCTCACGACTGGGACATTACCACGTCGGCAAACCCGGCGGACATCCAGGCCGTCTTCAAAGAGTACCGCACCATTCCGACCGGGGTGCAGCACGGGACCGTCACGGTCCTCATAGACCGGATGCCCCTGGAAATTACCACCTACCGGGTGGACGGCACCTACTCCGACAACCGTCGCCCGGACGAGGTCCGCTTTGCGGAGCACCTGTCGGACGACCTCTCCCGCCGCGACTTCACCATAAATGCCATGGCGCTGTCGGACAACGGCACCGTCATAGATGAATTCGGCGGACGGGCGGATCTGGAACAGCGCCTCATCCGCTGTGTCGGGGACCCCGGGACCCGCTTTTCCGAAGATGCCCTGCGCATTCTCCGCGCCCTGCGGTTTGCCGCCGTCCTGGACTTCACGCTGGACGGACCCACTGCGGAGGCCGTGCACCATTCCCGAGAACGCCTGCAAAACGTCTCCGCCGAGCGCATGACCGCCGAGCTTGTCAAACTGCTCTGCGGCCCCGGCGTCACAGATATTCTGATTTCCTTTGACGACGTATTCCGGGTCATCCTCCCGGAACTCACCATAGACGAAACGACCGCACGCGCGGTCGGCAGGACCGTGCCGGTCCCGGTCCTCCGCCTGGCGCAGCTCCTGCGGAATACCGGAGACCGCGCCGGCAAGGCGCTGGACCATCTCCGGCTGCCGGCCAAAACCCGGGAAACCGTGGAGGCACTGGTGCAACACCAGGACGTACCGCTGGCCGCGGACCGGAAGACGCTCACGCATCTGCTGAACCGCTTCGGACCCGACCTTCTGCGGCTGCTCATTGCCCTGCAGGACACGGACGGCAGCGCCGGGCCCATCCGCACCGCGCTGGACTCCCTGCTGAACGAGCGCCCGGCCTACCGCGTCCGGGACCTT